>DVGK01000052.1 GCA_018712785.1 Candidatus Choladousia intestinavium
ACACAATGCTCATTCCCTTACTTTTCAACTCCCGCACCAAATTCAGCAGGTTCTCTGAATCATCTTCCGGCAAAGGAGCCGTCGGCTCATCTAAAATTAAAATCTTACAGTTTTTACTGAGAGCCTTTGCAATCTCAATCAGCTGCTGTTGTCCAATTCCCAGGTTACCCACCCTGGTTTTTGGATTGACTTTTAAATTCAATTCATCCAGAAGTTCTTTTGTCTTCTGATACTCCAGATCCCAGTTAATGTGTCCATTCTGACAAATTTCGTCTCCGAGGAAAATATTTTCACAGACATTTAAAGTCTGGATCAGGCCAAGCTCCTGATGGATAATGGCGATTCCTGCTGCTTCGCTCTCTTTGATCCCCTTAAAAGATACCTTTTCACCGTTCAGTACAAGCTCACCGGTATAGTCTGTATGTTCTCCGCTGAGGACTTTCATCAGAGTTGACTTTCCGGCTCCGTTTTCTCCGCAAAGAGCGTGAACCTCTCCTCGCCTGACGCCAAAGGTAACATCGTCAAGAGCTTTTACTCCCGGGAATTCTTTTGTGATATGATTCATCTGCAGAATGTAATCTTCCATTTCCGGTCGCCCCCTTTCTTAATAATGGCGGAACCCATGTAATCTCAAGGCTCCGCCAGTCTTTTTACTGCAGTCATAAACAAGCTCACTCAAAGTGCAGATCCCACCATCTCTGCAGTTTTACACAGATCTGCTCCGGTGTGGTCAGGGACGGATCTATACTCCACTTCACTTCATTTCCGAAGTAGCCCTGATAACTGTTGTCATCAAACATTTTCAGCATCCCGTTCAGATCCAATTCCCCCTCACCGGGAATCCGATGTTCCCACGCTCCCGATGGCAGAAGTCCTCCGTCTGTATAATGCACATTTACCACTTTACCCGCACCGCAGATATCATATACATCCTGTACAGTTTCACCCGTCTGAGAAAGGCACATCAAATCAATCGTAACCGCCATATTTTCACAGCCGGATTCCCGGATCAGCCGCATGACTTCTCTATGATCCGTAATAACTGTGATATTCCTGGTAGTAGCTTCAAAAGTAATGGTGACACCCTCAGCCCGGGCAATCTCACCCAGTCTCCTCATAGAATCAACCGAAAGCTTCCATGCCTCTTCCTGACTTTCGTCCAGGTTCGCGTACCCTGGAAAAACCAATACATACGGACTCCCGATCACTCCGGCCGTGCGAATAGCATTTTCATAATACCGAAAAGTCCGAAGCCGTGTGGCAGGATTTCTGGAAGCCAGGTTTGTAGGATAGGCACAATTTTCCGGATTGATCTCCACCACACTCAATCCATGGTTATCCAGCTTTTGTTTCAGCACCTTCATATCCGTATAAGTAACATCCTCCATACAGAAATGAGGTTCTGCTCCGTAAAACTCTATTTTCTCCGCTCCTATACGCTGAAGCGAATCCAGCGTATAGTCCAGCGAATAATTGTAATACGGAAAGTTCGAATGAATATACTGTTCTTTCCTTAAATTTTTAAATGCCATAATGCTTACTCAGCCGCCTCTTCTGTCACTGCTTCTGTAGCCGCCTCAGTCTCTCCCTCTGCCGGAGCCTCTTCACCATACACTTCTTCGTATGTATAAGCACCTGCTTCGATCACATCGTCTACATTGTCTTTTGTGATGATCGTTCCGGGATATGCATAGAACGGAACTTCCTCATCCTCTGAATTCGGAGTTGTCTGCTCAAAATCTTCATCTGTGATCTCGCCAAGTCTGTACTGAATACAAGCCTCTGTGAACAGTCTGGGATATTCCTTGCCGCTCTTAAGAATCGTAGAAACCTGAGTCCCCTCCAGCACTCTCTGAACCGCAACCAAATCACAATCCTGTCCGGTAACTACAACTTTTCCGGCAAGTCCCGCATTTTCGAGTGCCTGGATTACACCGCCGGCCATTCCGTCGTTCATTGCGAAAATAGCGCTCAGTTCTTCTCCGTACTGGGAGATCCAGTTTTCTGCATAGCTCATAGCCTGAGAAGGATCCCAGTTGGTTACCCACTGCTCTCCTACGATCTCGATATCACAGTCTGCCAGGCTGTCATGCATACCATCATGGAAATTATAAACGCCTGTTCCGCCTGCGGGATCACCGTACAGGAAGGCCACCTTGCCGCTGATTCCCATCTCTGCCGGTACCTGTGTGATCAGTTTTCCAATTTCATACTCATCATTGCCGCCGCAGAGGTCGCAGTAAACTTCACCGTTTGCTTTCTCATAATAGCAAACCAGCACACCCGCTTCGCTGGCAGCCTTCAAAGCATTGCTTACAGCCTCTTTCTCATTAGACTGAACGATCAGGATATCAACGCCTTGCTCTACCATGTTCTCAATCTGTCCCACCTGCTTCTGGGCATCATTTTCACTGATCTGATAGATGCACTCAATTCCATTCTCTTCGCAGACATCCTCGATTACACCAAGCTCTGTTACCCAGCGTTCCTCCTGCAGTGTCTTAAATGATACGCCGACCTTCAAATCTTCCCGAGCCTTATCCGGCGTCACTACACTGACTTCTTCCGCATTAACGGCAACTGTACCCATCGAGAGAATCATCGTTGCTACCATACCTGCTGTTAAGACTTTTTTTAACATTTTCTTTCCTCCTTTTGTGTTGGTACTCACTGTTTCGCACCTATTTATTTAATTGATATTAATAATATACTATCGGCATGTCATTTTGTCAACATTAATCTTCCATTCTTCATTAAATATGGTGTATTTATCCTATTTCCATCTCTTTTTCATTTCCATTTTTTATGCAAATTGTACATTTTCCTTCTTTCTCTATTTATTTTAAGGCGTAAATAAATTACTATTGGGCTCATAATAAACCCTTCCTTTTTCTTGGAGTATATTGGAAAAATACGGAACCATACTGAAAATATATTCCTATATTTTTTAATTCCAAAAAAATTAAGCAGAATATAAAACTCCGCAGTTTTCTATCGTTACCAGAAGTTCTTTATTCCTGTTTGTCCCGCATCTGTATCCTCTGCCTCTTCCTTTTTTCAGTGACAGAGTCAGTCATAGAAGCCCCCCCTCAATACTGTTCCTTTAATTCTTTGATCTGCGCTTACAGATTTTCATCAACAGCAGAAACTATTGTCAAAGAAAGGACTCCCTGCTCTGCCAATCAGCTTTCAAAGAGAGTCCCTATACCACATCAATCCATGTTTTTTCACCAGCGTATGATGTATACGCCCCTTCCCATTCTTCTACTCTGCAGCGGTGTTTCTTTTCCGCCCCGGTTCTTTACAACCACAAACAGCATTGCGGGACAATCACCGGGTTCGCGGGATTGCAGGTGATAGTCAGTCAGCTTGCGAATCAGCGACTCGAACAGCGTATCGCTTTCCGGCAAAAAACAGTAAAAAACAGCGGGAACGCATGGTAGGATATCCATTCATTCCCGCTGTTCTTTTATACGTATTTCATTTTCCTAGCAGGTAGCTCCTCCGGTCATATGAAGATCCGCTTCCAGAATCTGCTGTTTTCTATCCAGAAATTCCGGCGCCAAAAGCTGTTCCTGTACATTTTCAAATCCCAGTCTCTCAATAGTAGCCGCAAAGCGTTCGCCTGTCTTTCCCTGTTCTCTGTAGAGGAGAATCGCTTTCTCGATCACATCCAGAGCCTCCTCTTTGCTGGTAAAAATCTTGTCCAGAGCGCGGCCCCTGGCAATCTTCTTGCCCCAGCGTCCTCCGATATAAATCTTGTAGCCTGTGGCACCCTTCTCCAGCGCGTCAAAATGGCACTTGCCGATGCAGCGGCCGCAGTTGTTACAGACTTCGGGATCAATCTCCAGAAGGCCGTCCCGCACTTTGGCTGCTCCCATGGGACACGCCTTTTCTACAGAACATTTCTTACAGCCGTTGCATTCATCCTCATCAAAATCCGGAATCCGCTGTCCGATGATTCCAAGATCGTTCAGGTCCGGCTTCACACAGTTATTGGGGCAACCTCCTACAGCGATTTTAAATTTGTGTGGAAGCTTTACTCCGTGATAACCCTCATAGAATCTGTGATGAATCTCCTCAGATACAGCAAAAGTATCAATCAGACCGTATTGGCAGGTGGTTCCCTTGCAGGATACTACCGGGCGGACCAGAGAGCCGGTCCCGCCTGTCTCAAGGCCTTCTTTCCTTATAAACTCCCGGAACTCCTCAATTTTATCAAAAGGAATCCCCTGCACCTCCACCGTAAGGCGGGTTGTAAAGGTAATATTGCCATTTCCGAACTTTTCCGCCGCCTCAGCGATGCATCTTTGCTGGGCAGCCGTAATCTTTCCGTTCACTGTGATAATACGGGCTGAAAAATTATCCGTTCCCTTATTGCTAAGAAACCCCAGCGCTTTTACTCTTTTCTCCTCCAGGGGACTGATTGTCAAAGTTGCCATTTCTCTTCCTCCTATTCTCTCTGCAGTCTGTCTGATTTTATTCCTCTTCCTGTTCTATCTCTGTAAAAAAGGTGCCGCCCTCCAGAGTCTTTGTATTTGTATATCCATAAGCCTTCAGACGGTTCTGGGTCAGATAAGCCCTCTTACCCTTAGCGCACACCAGAAGCAGCTTCTCATCCTTCCCTAAACCGTCCACTTCACCGTGAATTCCGGTCAAATCCAGATAAGGGCAGCCTTCCAGAGCCGGCGCCGGAGAGCAGTCCACCACTCTGTAGCCTTCCGCCTCACCGGCCTGATACTCAGCCGGCGTAAAGCTCTCCAAGTCTCCATCCATCTTATTCATCAAAACATTAGCGCCGTTGGCAAAGGGATGAATGGCAGTGGAGAAGGGAGGCGCATAGGCAAAATCCATGACAGAGAGCTGATCCACAGTGGCTCCCAGAGAAATGGCCGTTACGCCAATATCCGTCACCTTGTCCACCGCGCCGCTTCCGATCACCTGTACGCCCAAAAGTTTTCTGGAGGTTTTATCCGCTACCAGCTTCAGTATAAAAGAGCCGGCGCCGGGATAATAGTGTGCCTTATCGTCCACAACGGAAAGAGCCGTAATCACATCATACCCTTCTGCTTTCGCCGCTGTCTCTGTGAGACCTGTCCGTCCGGCGCTGATTCCTCCCGGAAGCTTTACCACGCCCGTTCCCAGAACACCGGGATATTCTTTCTCTTTTCCGGCGAGATTCTGCGCCAGAACCCTGCCGGAAATATTGGCCGTGGAGCCCATGGGGGACCATGCCGCCTTTCCGGTCTGACGGTTTTTCACCATGGCGCAGTCCCCGGCCGCGTAGATATCTTCCACATTCGTTCTCATACGGGAATCCGTAAGAATAGTGCCCTTAAACATCTCAATTCCCGTCCCCTCCAGAAAAGCCGTATTGGGCCGGATTCCAATAGCCAGCACCAGGGCGTCCGCTTTAAGCGCCCGCCTGCTGGTCTGGACCTTTTCCACCGTCTCCGTCCCGATAACCCCCTCAAGGGCAACGCCCGTCATAGGCATAACTCCCGCGTCTGCCATCTTATTTTCAACGTACTCGCTCATCTCAGGATCCAAGAAATTAGGCAGCACATGGGGCGCGAAATCAATCACCGTCACTTTTATTCCCAGGGCAGCCAGATTTTCTGCCACCTCCAGACCGATAAATCCTCCCCCCGCTACTGCCACGCGTTTGATTTTTCCTGACTCTGCCGCTTTTCTGAGAGCTTCCGCATCCTCCGGTGTCCTCATCTGGAAAATATTTTTCAATTCAAGTCCCGGAATATCCGGCACAAAGGGGGATGCTCCCGTGGCAATCACCAGCTTATCATAGGAATACTCAGACACTTCTCCTGTAGTCAGGTCCTTGGCCTTCACTTTATGTCCCTGGGGATCGACCGCCACCGCTTCCGTCAGCGTCTTTACCTGTGCCCCTGTCAGTTTTGAGAATTTCTCCGGCGTGTTCACCACCAGCTGGCTTTTCTCATGAATCACATCACCAACATAGTAGGGCAGCCCACATCCGGCATAAGAAATATCCTTTCCCTTTGTTAAAATTGTCACTTCACAGCTTCCGTCTTCCCTTTTCAGCTTCGCAGCCACTTTCGTTCCGGCTGCCACACCGCCTAATATCAGTACCTTCATTCCGGTTCTCCTTTGCTCTGCTGTCTTTTCAGCTTATACGCCGCAATCCGCAACCTTCGCGGAAAGCATTTTCCAATTTTGTCCTTCTTTTTGATTATACCACTTGTTCTGCTATAAGAAAAATGATATTTTATAATCAAAAACATAGGAAAATCCTATAAGAAAGGAAATCACATATGACCATCCGGCATCTCCGCATATTTGTCCACGTAGCCGAAACCGGCAGCATGTCTGCCGCCGCCAAGCAATGCTTCCTGTCACAGCCTACCGTCAGCCAGGCAATCCGCGAACTGGAAGACCATTACAATATAAAGCTTTTTGACCGGCTTTCAAAAAAATTATATATTACAGAAGCTGGAAGGCAGCTGCTGCTGTACGCCAAAAAAGCCCTGAGCCAGTTTGATATACTGGAAACCAACATGGAAGAATTCCACGCTCAGGATCACATCAGAATCGGCGCCACGATCACCGTCGGCGCCTGCCTGCTCTCCTCTATTCTGAATGACTTGGTGGCTTTGCAGCCTTCTCTGCGCACATACGCCTGCGTAGCCAACACAAGCCTGATTGAGCGCAAGCTGCTGGATTCAGAGCTGGACGTGGCTCTGGTGGAGGGAATTATCACAAGTCCGGATCTTCGGGCGATCCCAGTGGCCGAGGACTTTCTTGTTCTGGCCATGGCCATGGATCACCCCCTGGCCTCCAAAAGAGAAGTACACATTCAGGAGCTGGAACAATACGATCTGGTGATTCGTGAAAAGGGGAGCGGTACCCGGAAGCTCTTCGAGGATTATCTGAACCGCCATCAGATCTCCTGCCGGATCGCCTGGGAGGCCACCTGCCTGGATGCCATCAAAAGCGCCATCCTTTTTAACAGCTGCGTCTCTCCCATCTCCGTGCGCCTGGTGGAGCAGGAAGCAAAAAGCGGAAAAATACATGTCATCCGGAACCTCCGTTCCGACTGGGACCGGCGTTTCTATCTGGTCTACCACAAGGACAAGTATTTTTCCGAGCCTATGCACCTTCTTACGGATATTATGCACAAATACCAGCGGCCGGAATTTCTGGATTTCCTGAATACCGGAACCATTCTGGATTAAATGCAGCAGTCGAAGATCAACAGGCAAATCAATGTGAAACAAAAAACACTGGCTCATCAAGAACCAGTGCCTGTTTATGAAGCATCGGGGATTCGAACCCCGGACAACTTGATTAAAAGTCAAGTGCTCTACCGACTGAGCTAATGCTCCTCAAAGCGGAAGTCCGCCAAGCTGGGCTAGCTGGATTCGAACCAGCGAATGCAGGAGTCAAAGTCCTGTGCCTTACCGCTTGGCGATAGCCCAATAAATAAAATTGCGGGGTATACGTCCCGAACAGCCACAATACCATCCGGCACATCCCTCCGCATAAGAAAGGGTGGATAAAGGGATTCGAACCCTTGGCCTCCAGAGCCACAATCTGGCGCGCTAACCAGCTGCGCTATACCCACCATAATCATGAAATTTGACTTTTCTTTGAAAAGAAAAGCGAGCCTGAAGGGATTCGAACCCCCGACCCACGGCTTAGAAGGCCGTTGCTCTATCCAGCTGAGCTACAGACTCAAAAAGCGGGTGATGGGAATCGAACCCACGTATCTAGCTTGGAAGGCTAGTGTTCTACCATTGAACTACACCCGCATCTTACATATAAACCTGTTCAAAACTCGGGGTGACAGGATTCGAACCTGCGACCTCCTGGTCCCAAACCAGGCGCTCTAGCCAAGCTGAGCCACACCCCGTATCAGGTATCTTTACGCCCTTCGCTTGACGCAAGATAGATTATAGTATAGTCTCCAATAAATGTCAACACCTTTTTTCAAATTTTCTTCAAATTTTTTTCAAGACTGATTTTCCTCTTTTGGAGACGGGATTCCGGTACAAATACACGGTATTACACAAGGGGCCCCTCCTCTTCCGGATGCCCTGGACGCTTCGGAAGGAGGGGCCGTGTTTTAGAACCGGAGGCTTAAGCAGCTTAACCCGCCGTCAATCTTCCGGTACTCGGAGGTATCTACCAGGAGCACCTCATAGCCTGCATTTCTGACGATCTCAGCCACCTTGGGGAAATTAGCCGGAACGATCACCCTGCCATTTACCCAGATGCAGTTGGCAGCGTACGCTTCCTCTTCGGGAATAATATATTTATTGTATTTCTGGAATTCGGGCTTGTCGATAAATTCCCCGGATACCAGCATATTATTGTTTTCAATATAGTTTACCCCGGTTTTCAGGTGAAGTACCTTCTCCAGCTTAACTTCAGAGCCGGTAAGGCCGTACTTCTCAAGAATCGCAATAAACTGGCGGATTCCCTCTTCGTTGGTTCTGGCAGAACGCCCCACGTAGAAATGGTCTCCCACCATCATAACGTCTCCCCCCTCCAGGGTACCGGGCGCTTTGATGTACTCGATGCAGTCCTCACTGTAGAACTTCTTGATCACCGGAATCATAGCCTCCACCTCTTTATTTCTCGATGCAGCTCCGGGATTCGTAATAATGGCACATTTTCTGGTCAGCACCGCCGTATCTTCCACAAAACAGGAATCCGGGAAGTTTTCATCCGCCTCCAGAACCGTCACGTTCACGCCGCAGCTCTTCAATGCTTCAATATAAGCGTCATGCTGCTTCAGCGCCAGCTCATAATCCGGTTTGCCGAGCTCCGGCGCTGAGGTGATTCCTTCTGTGATCTTTCTGCAGGGTCTTTTTACAATTACATTCTTAAACATGTTTTTCTCCTCATCTATAATACTTTTGATAAAAATTCTCTCAGTCTGGGATTCTGAGGATGTTCAAAAAATTCCTTCGGTGTATTCTCTTCTTTAATAATGCCTTCGTCAATAAAGACTACTTTCGTACCCACTTCTTTGGCAAAGCCCATCTCATGGGTCACGATCACCATGGTCATTCCTTCATTCGCCAGCTCGCGGATCAAATCCAGCACCTCTCCTACCATTTCAGGATCAAGAGCAGAGGTAGGCTCGTCAAAAAGCATAACCTCCGGATTCATGGCCAGAGAGCGGACGATGGCAATACGCTGCTTCTGACCGCCGGAGAGCCGGTTGGGGTACTCATCGGCTTTATCCTCCAGGCCGATCCTCTTCAAAAGGCGCATGGCGTTTTCCGTGGCCTCTTCCTTCGTCTGAAGCTTCAGATGAGTAGGCGCGAAAATAATATTATTCAGGACCGTCATATGGGGAAACAGATTAAAGTGCTGGAAAACCATACCCATCTTCTGGCGCATCTTATTAATATCGTTTTGGGGATCTGTGATATTTACGCCGTCAAACCAGATCTCGCCGTCTGTGGGCTCCTCCAGCAGATTCAGGCAGCGCAGAAACGTACTTTTTCCGGAGCCGCTGGGACCGATAATAACGATCTTTTCTCCTTTTTCCACCTTATAGTCGATTCCGTTCAGAACCTGAAGGCCTTCAAATTCTTTTTTCAGATTTTTAACCTCGATCACCCTGTTTCAACCTCCTTTCCAGTATGCTTACTCCCCAGGACAGAATCATGACGCATATAAAATAAACAGCCGCGATAAACAAAAGGGGCATCATGGCGGACATGGTCCGGCTTCGCACCAGATCCGATGCTCTCGTCAAATCCACAACTGCTATGTAGCCCACCACAGAGGTTTCCTTCAGCACCGCGATACCCTCATTGCAGAGCGCCGGCAGGGCTGATTTAAAAGCCTGAGGAAGGATGATGTAGATAATCGTGGTTATGGTTCCTACGCCCAGGGAACGTCCGGCCTCCATCTGGCCCGCGTCCACGGAGTTTATACCGCCCCGGACAACCTCGGAAACGTACGCAGCCGAATTCAGTCCCATGGCAATGCAGCAGACGATCACCTTATTGGGGAATCCTGCCATAATCACAAAAGCCATAATCAGAAGCTGCACCACAAGAGGCACACCTCTCATGACCGCAATGTACAGGGCTAAAATCTTATCTATGATCCAGTACACCCAATAAAAAAGCTTTCCATACCAGGTAATAGCCTTTTTTTTCCGCATCTGTGTAAAGCCATACCGGATCATTGCAATGAGGATTCCAAAAACCAAGCCCACCACCAAGGAAACCAGGGTGATCAGTATGGTGTTCTGAAAACCTGTGGCAAAAACCTTATACCGGTCATCCCGGATAAAGGTTCTTATAAAGTCCTCTCTCAGGCCTTCTATCCAGTTCATTTTGTTCTTCCTTTCCTTACACAAAACAGCGGCACACATACTTGCGCCGCCGCTGTTTCTTTATTCTTCTGTCATCCAAAACCTGTGAATCCAAGATCGCTCTTACTCAGCTGCTTCTGTCTCTGCAGCAGCCTCTGTGGTGTCCTCGGCAACTGCTTCCGTTTCGTCTGCGGCAGCCTCAGTCTCCTCAGCAGCTTCTGTTTCATCTGCAGCAGCCTCGGTAGTCGCTTCCGCATCCTCGTCTTCAGCAAGGGACGCCCGCTCTGTATAATCTAAGATATACTGGTCGATGGTTCCGTCTTCCTTCATGGGGCCAATGATCTCATTGATGGCATCAATCAGCTCTGTCTCCCCTTTGTTGGCCGCGATGGCGTACTGCTCATTGGTAGAGCTTCCGTCCTCATATACAGCCTCAAAGCATTTCAGACCGTCATTCACTTCACACAGATTCTCAGCAAGAAGCCGGTCGCAGACAATGGCCTGCACATCTCCCGCGTTCAGTCCCAGGGCAGCTACCGTCAGGTCTTTATACTGCTGTACAGAAGCCCCGGTTCCGGCCAGAACACCCATATTTACTTCGTCAGAGGCGAGGAAATCTCCCGTAGTGCCAAGGTGAACTCCGATAATATACCCTGCCAGATCCTCAATGGTCTGTACGTTGTCGTCATCCTCTTTTACTACGATGTACTGGTATGTATCCGTGTACGGCTCAGAGAACTCCATCACTTCCTGACGGTCTTCCGTTACCGTAATCGCCGCGATGGCAATATCGGCTTCCTGATTCTCCAGATACATAGAAAGGGAATCGAAGGCAACATTAATGACCTCCAGCTCCACGCCAAGGGCATCCGCGATATCCTGGGCAATGGCCACATCCACGCCTACCACATCTTCACCCTCCATAAATTCAAAGGGGGGCCAGGCAGCATCGGTAGCCATTACCAGCTTGCCGCTCTCCTGAATTCTTTCAAGGGCATTCTGCTCTTCTGCCATGGATGTAATCCCGCATGCCAGGCAGCAGACCATAGAAAGGGTGATACAACCGGAAATTATCTTTTTCATAATATACCTCTCCTTTGCAGTCTATGAATATTTATGCACCTAATTCTAGTCCAATCTCAGGAGAAAATCAACCTTTTTTAAAAAATATTCAAAAAAATATATTTTCTATTCAGCCGTCGCTCTTATACCCGGTAAATATAATCTGCTTTTCTGGGCTTCGGTTCCGGAAGCTCGCAGTCCCTGTAGCCAAGAATACAGTTTCCAATCCCAGCGTAGTCTCCCTGGATTCCCCACTTCTTCAGCAAGGCCTTCCCTTCTTCTGTGTCAAAAACCTCTCTGGCCCGGTTGATCCAGCAGGAATCTACTCCCAGGGAAAAGGCGGCGTTCATAAGATTTCCCATAACCAGGCTTCCATCTTCAACATAGGTAGGACGGCTTCTGTCTGCCAGGACAATCACAACCGTAGGCGCGCCGTAGAAAGGATCTGAATCCGCTCCCATCACCGCCGCGTTCATCTTAGAAAGCGTCTGTATCGTCTCAGGATCCTGTACCACTACCATAATGGGCGACTGCATTCCCAGAGCCGTAGGCGCGTACATTCCCGCCTCCAGGATCTGCTCCAGCTCCTGATCCGTAATCTGCTGCTTCTTATACTTACGGATGCTTCTTCTTTCCTTCAGGCACTTTAATACGTCATTCATCGCAAATTCCTCCTTTTTATTCTTATAGCTTCAGCTGTTATTAAACAGCATGCCGCCATTTTTCAAAAAACCGTTCCGCTATAAAACTTCTTCTCAGTAGATGTGAAAGGTATGCACAGCCCACCGGATCAGCCGGTAGGAAACAGGCTCCAGCTCGCCGGAAGCCTCTGTCAGCATCTGGCGGATCGGGATGGACTGGGGGCAGAGCCTCTCACAGCGGCCGCATCGGATACAGAGAGAAGCGCTGGTGGGTTCCCGGCGCATGGCTGTAGCCCGGAGGTATTCCTTTTTCCCTGAGCTTCTCTTCTCCGCATACAGCATATTGTAGCAGTGGAAAGCGGTGGGGATGTCTACCCCCTTGGGACAGGGCATACAGTAGCCGCAGCCGGTGCAGCCCACCTTCATTTTTTCCCGGATTTTCTCTCTGACTCTCTCGATCAACTGAAAATCTTCTTCCATAAAGCCGGTTCTGGCCTGCTCTGCCGTCTCTATGTTTTCCTTCACCATCTCCAGAGAATTCATTCCCGAAAGGACGCAGGTTACCTGAGGCTGATTCCATAGCCACTTCAGGGCAAGCTGGGCGGGAGTGGCGAATTTTTTATTTTCCTGTATCTCCTGCAGCGCTTCCGCCGGCAGTCCGTTTACCAGCCTTCCTCCTCGGAGGGGTTCCATAATGATAACCGGAATCCCCTTTTTTCCCGCATACTCCAGCCCTCTCCGTCCTGCTTGTGAGGTCTCGTCCAGATAGTTGTACTGAATCTGGCAGAAATCCCAGTCATAGGCATCCAGCAGCTCTATAAACTGCTCTGTATTTCCGTGAAAAGAAAAACCGATCTGCCGGATCTGGCCTTTTTCCTTCTTTTCCTGAATCCATTCCAGAATCCCGATCCCCTTCAGCCTCTCCCAGGTTTTCACATCATTCAGCATATGCATAAGATAATAATCGATGAAATCGGTTCTGAGTCTGGAAAGCTGCTCCTGAAACTTTTTCTCAATCCCGCCGTGGGATTTGATCAGGTAGTGCGGAAGCTTCGTGGCCAGATAAACCTTCTCCCTGCATCGGTTTTTCCAGAGGATCTCTCCCACTGCCGCCTCATTTCCCGGATATACATACGCAGTATCCAGATAGTTCACTCCATGCTCTATGGCATACATTAATTCCTTTTCCGCCTTGGAAAGATCTGTGGAAGAACCATTTTTCGTAAACCTCATACATCCGTATCCCAGAATGGAAATCTCTCTTCCCTGCCTGTCTTTTCTGTAAATCATGTTCTGCTCCCCGTTTCTCGTGCATCATCTGCCCGGCCCCTTTCAATTCAAAGCCCCTCAGCTCTGCCGGCTTCTTTCACTCATCCGGATCATCGTTCTGTCAATCTGGGACAGATTCTTCGCGCCGCACATCTCCATGACATCCTGAAGTTCGCCGCCGATCTTGTCAATATAAGCCTTCACCCCTTCTTCACCGGCTCCATAAACCGCAGGCACAAAGGGCCTGCAGATGAGAACTCCGTCGGCTCCCAGGGCCAGAGCTTTAAACACATCAGCTCCGCTGCGGATGCCGCCGTCAACCAGGATCCGGACGCCACTTCCAGCAAGTTCTCTGACGATTTCCGGCAGGACCTCTGCCGTAGCCGGGCACTGATCCAGGACACGGCCCCCATGATTACTCACTACTATAGCAGCCGCTCCCGCTTCCGCAGCCTTCCGTGCTCCTTTAGCTGTCATAATCCCTTTCACAATGAAGGGAACCCCGGCAGACTCTGCTATTTTTTTAAGCTCCTCTGTCGTCTTGCTCCCGGCAGGCGGCGTCATATTTTTCAAGAACGGAAGCCCTGCCGCATCAATATCCATTGCGATAGCAAAACAGCCGCTCTCCCTGCACAAACCTAACTTTTCCTTTATAGTATCTTCATTCCATGGCTTTACAGTGGGCACACCGCAGCCCTCCGCCTCCCGGATAGCCGCTGCTGCTCCCTGCACCACCTGCGGGTCTGTTCCATCCCCGGTAAAAGCAGCAATTCCCTTTTCTCTGCAGGCTTTTACCAGTACACGATTGTAGCTCAGATCGTTATACTTTTCTCCATAGTGAAGATTAACCGCTCCTACGGGTCCTGCGAAAAAAGGATATTTAAAATGTCTTCCGAACAATTCTAGTCCCGTATCCGCCGCTCCGTTCTCACAGATTGTATCCATATTCAGACGGATTTCCTGCCATTTTTCATAATTGCGGATGGCCGTATCTCCGGTTCCCTTTGCTCCCGGCCCCGGCATCTGATTTTTACAGGCTCTTCCGTTACAGACCGGGCATGCCCTGCAGTATTTTCCTATACAAGCTCTGGCCTGTGCCAATACCTCCTGGTAATTCATACCCTTCTCCTCCGTTTTTTAGTATTGTGGGATCATGCAGCCGGCATCAATCTGCCGTGCCTCTTTTGACCCTATATTTCTCTTAAGTATAGCATAACGGAAGCCGAAAGGGAATCTAAATATGTCAGAATAATTTGTAAATATTGCCGTAAAAACATTACAATTTTTATTGCTGCCACTTCTCTTTTTTGATATACTAAAGTAGGTTTGCAAAATCCTTATGTATTTCTACACATTTTCCTCAATAAATACTTTTTATTTACACGGGGTGAACGCATGAAACACCTTTGGCTTCATTTTACAGGACATTTCAAAAAAAGAAGGCTGTTCTTTACAGAAAATTTCAAAGCGATTGCAGAAGATAATCTGCGTACACTTTTTTGGGCCGTCTGGGCTTTGGTGATTCTCTTGGTTTTCTTTTTAGGCATAACACCGGTTATCATTGATTCCTGGACCATCACCGTATATCATATCGCTTTTCTGCCGGTCACTTTTTTGCTTCTGGGCATAATCGCATTTGTATATACAAGAAAGACCCATAAGACAGGCATCATCTATGCTCTCTGCTTCATCTTTCAAGCCATAATTTACTGTTTCGTAATTCTGCTTGACACTGCAGGCGCAAAAGACGTTCCCGCCTCCTTTACCCCGGTTATCTACATAGCCATGCCGGCTATTTTTACGCTGCCATTTTATGTGAGCTACGGATTGCTTGGCTTTTTTGAAATTCTGTATTTCCTAGCTATACTTACCTTCAAATCGCCCGAAGTCGGACAATATGACATTTTTAATTCACTGGTAGGAATCGGCTGTTCCTTTGCCATTCACTACTTAATTATGTCTCTCCGGCTCCGTGATTATGAAACTCAGATGAAATACAAAACTATGAGTATGAAGGACTCTCTGTCTTCCATTTACAACAAGCAGGCAAGTGAAGCCGCCGCCAGGCAGTATCTGACAGCCTGCAATCCAAGTGTAGTCTGTTCTTTTCTCGTGCTGGATTTAGATGATTTTAAAAAAGTAAATGACACGAAAGGACATATTGCCGGAGACCGGATTCTGGGATGTGTGGGAAAGATACTTCTGAATCTCTTCCGCCATACGGATATTGTAGGGAGATTCGGCGGAGATGAATTTTTGATCCTGGTCAAAGGAACCGCTTCACCGGTTCTGATTGAAAAAAAATGCCAGGCAATCCAGGAAGCGCTGCAGCAGATCTCCCGAATGGAAATCGATATGCAGGTGAGCTGCAGCCTTGGCGTTGTCCTGGTGCAGAAACAGCCTGTGGACTACGATACACTCTTCCGGACCGCGGATCGGGCTCTTTATGAGGCAAAGAGAGCAGGCAAAGCTCAATACTGCATCCAGAATTACAAGAATTAGAAACTATATCGAAATTTCTTAAGCTTTCCAAATATAATAGCGGCCTGGCCTTTTGTCATGCATTATCCAAAAGGCAGGCTTTTAAGTCATCCATAACATTCTTTAGAGTGATCGCTTTCAGCTCTCTCTCCATTGCTTCCTGAACTCGGAGAAGCTTGTCATCCAGAATGTTATGGATGTTTTTTCCTACCGGGCAATTTAGATTGGGATTTTCGTGAAAATGAAAAAGTGTGTTCTCTTCAATACATTCCACTGCCCGGTAGATATCCAGAAAGGTTGTTTCCTCAAGCGGTCTTGCCGGGAACGCGCCGCCCGTCCCTCTTTTTACTTGAATGATCCCCGCATCCCTCAACTGCGAGAGGATTCTCCGTATAATCACAGGATTCACCTGGATACTGGCTGCCAGGAAGTCGCTGGTTACTTTATATTCATCCCGGAACGCTTCCATACAGACAAGCATATGTACGGCAATAGTAAATCTGCTGGAAATCTGCATAAGTTTTTCCTCCTCCCCATCCATTCTATCCTTCCATTAATGTAATGTCAAGCATTACAGCTTTTTGATTTCCCTCTCATACAGCGTTCTGTCAACGTCCTTAAATACATTGAAAATAATCCTCTCAAAGCTCTTCTCATTGATTTCCAGGAATTGTGTCACAGTCTTCACCGCGATTTCTGCCGCTTCACGGTTGGGGAAATGAAATTCGCCTGTACTGATACAGCAGAATGCCACAGAAGAAATGCCGTTTTTCACACAGCATTCCAGCACATTTCTGTAACAGCTGCTCAGCTCAGCCTTCAGGGTTTCATTCAGCCTGCCGGTTACCACCGGTCCTATGGTGTGTATTACATACTCTGCCGGAAGATTATAGCCTTTTGTGAGAACCGCTCTTCCTACAGGTTCCTCATAACGGGAACCATACTGAATTTTTCTGTGCTTCATGTAGGAACTGCATTCCTCCCGAAGCTGGATTCCCGCCGCGCTGTGAATGGCATTGTCAATACACCGGTGACATGGTACAAAGCAGCCCAGCATCTGGGAATTTGCCGCATTTACAATAGCCCCGATTTTCAGCCTGGTAATATCACCCTGCCAAACTGAAATCTTTTCCGCGAACGGATGTGCGCTTCCGTACTGCCGCGCTGCTGTGGGAATCTCCCGAAAGCTGACAATTCCCTTTTCGCTGGCCTCCTGTGTGAGAAACTCATCCTGTATCCTCACAGTTTCCTCATCCAGCGCGCCGGGCATGCGGATATTCATAAGCGAACGAAGGGCCATGCGCTTTTCCTGATAGTCATCTTCTACTTCAAGATCTCTGTATCGTCCGGAATCCTCTTTGAATTTCTGCAGCAGGTAATCCAGCCGTTTTTCCTGTTCCTTATTATATATCATCTGCTCTCACCTCATTTTCCCTTGTCAGGCCCGCCATAAAACATTCCGTTTCCCTTTCTGCGCGCCTGTATACGGGGATTTTAAATGTAACTTCTTTCATTACATCCGCAAGGACAGAATATCACTCTTTTATTGTAATGTCAATAGTTACATTCAAACAGACAGATGCTGTTTTTCCTTGGGCCTTATCCCCCAAAATATAAGGTTCATTAATATAACAATTAGCACTACCGCCCCCAGGGATATCCAAAACCCTATATCCAGCCCAAAAAGAGTGGCGGTTCCAAATATATTTATCCAAATCTTTGTCCAATTCATCTCCAGGTCTCCTTTCTAAAGCAGTTCACCGTAATGCCGCGCGTATGCCTTCTTCAGGCTTGTCGCCAGCATCATATACAGCAGGATGCATGGAAGCAGATAAACAAAATAGCAGAACGGCAGCGCCGCGAATCCCAGCATAGCGCCGAGAGGTGTAAATGGAATAATAGTAAGCACAGTCATTCCCGTGCAGGTAAGCAATGTCAGAGGCGCTGAAGCATGACTCTGAATAAAAGGAATCTTAGGAGTCCGGATCATATGAATGACCAGAGTCTGGCTCCACATTGACTCAACGAACCATCCAGCCTGGAACATGGCAATATACGCAGTCTGCATCTGCATTAATCGAGCGCCGCTGAAGTGGTTTGGCAGGTCATTGTACAGAACGCCCCCGGAAACAAATATAGGACAGAAAACAAAATACATAAAAATATATGTTATGAAATCAAAGACAGAACTGGCAGGCCCAATCCATATCATAAAGCTTCCCACTGATGAAGCATCCCATCTGCGCGGAATTTTTAAAAATTCTTCATCCACATTATCCCAGGGAATGGCAGTACAGGACAGATCATAAATCAGGTTGAGGAGTATCAGCTGCAGGCTCATCATCGGAAGGAAGGGCAGCAGGGCGGAAGCCGCCAGTACTGAGAACATATTGCCGAAATTCGAAGATGCAGTCATCTTAATATACTTGATCATATTCGCGTAAGTCTTACGCCCCTCTACAATCCCCTGTTCCAAAACCATCAGATCCTTTTCCAAAAGGATCACGTCGGCTGATTCCTTAGCCACGTCTACGGCAGTATCTACCGAAATCCCTATGTCTGCTGACCTCATAGCCGCCGCGTCATTTACGCCGTCTCCCATATATCCGACTGTATGACCGTTTTCACGCAGGACAGAGACAACGCGGGCTTTCTGATCCGGAGTCAGCTTCGCGAATACATCTGTTTCTTCTGCAGCTTCTGCCAGATCTGCGTCTGTCATATTCTCCAAGTCTGTTCCAAGAAGCATGTTGCGTACTTTCAATCCCACTTGCTTACAGATAGTGCGTGTCACTTTCTCATTGTCACCTGTCAGGATTTTCGCAGTGACGCCATGTTCTCTCAGCGTCCTGAGCGCACCTGCCGTAGATACCTTCGGCGGATCCAGAAAGGCCAGATACCCTATAAGGACCATATTACATTCGTCTTTCACACTGAAAAAACCAACCGGAGCCGGATTATTCTTCTGGGCAATCGCCAGAACACGAAATCCTTTGTCATTTAAATCGTCTACTGTCTCAAGAATCTGCCTGCGAATCTCATCTGTCAGGGAACGAATTTCTCCCTCATACTCCGCGAACGTACAGATAGAAAGCATCTCTTCCACCGCGCCCTTCGTTACCATCTGGGTCTTTCCGCTCCTGTCCTGTACCACTGTGGACAGACGGCGGCGGGCAAAATCAAAAGGAATTTCATCCATCTTTATGTAGTTTTCTGACAGATCCGTTAACTGAGGATTTGTGGCTTCCTCTTCCTCTGTCTTATTTATAATCGCCACATCCATAAGATTCTTATAACCAGTCTGGAAGTAACTGTTCAGATAAGCGTGCCGAAGAACCCGCACATCCTCCTCACCATTAATATTCAAATGATATTCAAGTACAACTTTATCCTGGGTCAGTGTCCCGGTCTTATCTGTACATAGAATATCCATCGCGCCAAAATTTTGAATTGAATTCAAATTCTTCACAATCGTCTTCTTTTTACTCATAGAAACGGCGCCTTTCGCAAGGCAAGTGGTCACTATCATAGGCAGCATTTCAGGCGTCAGTCCAACGGCAATCGAAATGCCAAAAAGAAATGCTTCCACCCAGTCTCCTTTCGTAATTCCATTAATAAAAAACACAAGCGGAACCATAATCAATATAAATCGGATCAAAACCCATGAAACCGCGTTTACACCTTTTGTGAAGCTGGTTTCCGCCGCCTCCTCTGCCACGGCTGAGGCCATAGTTCCAAATGCAGTATGATCGCCTACCCGAACGACCACCGCCGTGGCGCTGCCGGAAATGACACTGCTTCCCATAAAAGCAATGTTTCTGTAATCCGTAACAGATGCCTTCTGTTCCTCAACCATTTTGGCCGTCTTTTCCACAGGCGCACTTTCCCCTGTAAGGCTGGACTGACTGACAAATAAATCCTTGGCGTCCAGAATACGGACATCCGCCGGAATCATATCACCTGCAGACAAGTGAACAATGTCTCCAACTGCCAGATCATCCATAGGGATCTCAATCTTCTCCTGCCCTCTGCGGGTAACGGTACAGGTCGTAGTAATCATAGCCAGCAGTCTCTCCGCTGCGTTGCCGCTCCGGGATTCCTGAATAAACCTGAGCGTTCCTGAAAACAATACCATCGTTATTATAATGATCACTGTCAGACAGTCAAAATCTTCCGGCGTTTTCCCAAACAGAGAAAAGCAGGGGAAAATTATATCTGTGACAGAAGATACCGCTGCCAGAAAAAACAAAATGGCAGTAAAGGGATTGACAAAGGCGCCAGCCAGCCGAGCCGCCAGCGGCTTCTTTTTCTCATGTGTCACTTTATTTGTGCCATATTTTAAGCGACTGGTTGAAACCTCTTCTCCATCCAACCCGCACAATGTAGTGTGCAGGCTTTTGAGAACTTCCCTTGCGTGACTCATGGCCGCAAAATGAATGCGGCGGTTTTCTTCAGCCCGGATCTCTGCTTTTTCCGCAGATGTTCGGGCGGTCTGACGATTCATTATTTTCTTATTCATTCTTTCTTACCTCCTTACTTTTTCTGCAGAGGCAAGAGCGGTTTATATGAGAGACATGAAACTCTGTCCCCTATATGCCCTTCTCTGCCTTTCCGAACCACTGTCATAGTCCATGTCTCTCACCTCCTTTTAGACGGAATATCTATATAAACCGCAGTGCGGATCATTATTCCCCGGTTCCAAAAACAGTATAAAAAAATCGCAGGGAAGATTACATGGGCAAAACCTTGCAATTTCCTTGCGATTTTATCTGAGCAGAGGAATCATACCGTATCGCTGAATTTATATCCGATTCCCCATATTGTCAAAATATACTCCGGCGCATCCGGATTCGGCTCTATCTTCTTTCGGAGCTTTCTGATAAACGCCATAATGTTGCTGTCATCCAGCAGGTAGTCATTCTCCCATACAGCCTGATAAATCTGTTCCTTTGTAAATACCTCTCCCCGGTTCCGAGCCAAAAAACACAGAATATCAAACTCCTTGGGCGTCAGTGAGATCTCCTCCCTCTCCCGGGTTACTTTTCGTGCTTTCACATAAATAGCCAGAGCTCCGCATTGGATCACCTCGCTGACCGGAACCGCCATTTCTTCCCCTCCCAGCTCCAGCATAAGAGAAGCGGCTGTCCCGTTCATCAAATCCTCAAGTCCTTCCAGCAGCTCCTCTTTTTCACGGGTCTTTGGCCCTGAAAGCCGAAGCTTTTCATGAAGCCATTGTACTAGAGAGGAATCCAGAGTGACCAGACCAATATTCTTTTTCACGGCAGATTCCTCCTTTCTTACAATAGTTCACGATATTTTTTTATATACCATCTTTTCACCAGAGTCATCAGCAGCAAATACAGCACGACTACGGCGATCAAAAAGCCAAAATAGGAAATCGGAAGGGCCGTCAGGCCGATCAGCTGTCCTACCGGTGTAAATATTAAAACTGTAAAAAGTAAAATCCCCAGCATCGTTACCGCCATTACAGGAGCCGAGGGCCTGCTTTGAAAAAGAGGTACCTTCTTTGTGCGGAGCAGATGCAGGATCAGAATCTGCGTCCACATGGATTCCAGAAACCACCCTGTCTGAAACAGAGAGATGAACCTCATCTGTGTCTCTGCGCCAGACAGTTCCCGAAAGCTGCCGCCGCAGACGAAGGGGCAGAAAACAAGAAACAAAAACGCAAAAGCCAGAAGATCGAAAACAGAGCTTACCGGTCCAAAACACCTCATAAAACGCCCTAATGTCCGGCCGGACCACTCCAGCGGCCTTGAACAATCCTCCTGATCCACATTGTCCCAGGGAAGAACCAGACACAGGGTATCGTAGAGCAGGTTCAGCAGAAGAAGCTGTACAGAAGCCATGGGGAAAAAAGGCAGGAATACGCTGGCAATCACAATTGACAAAATATTTCCAAAGTTGGAGGAGGCAGTGATCCTGATATATTTTGACATATTGCAGAATGCCTTCCTTCCCTCCAGAATTCCCTCTTCCAGCACATTTAAATCTTTTTTCAGAAGAATCACATCAGCGCTCTCTTTGACAGCTTCCGCGGCAGTATCTACAGATATGCCTACATGGGATTCTACAATAGCAGGCAGATCATTCATCCCGTCTCCCAGAAACCCCACCGTATGGCCGTTGGCCTGAAGCGTCTGTACAATCTGAACCTTCTGTTTAGGTGAAAGTTCCGCAAAAACCATGGTATTTTCAATGCGGATCCACTGTTCCTCTTCGTCCAGAGTCTCCAGCTCTTCCCCGGTCAGCATTCGTTCCGCGTCAATGCCAAGACGTCTGCAGACGGAAACTGCAATATCCCGCTGGTCTCCGGTCAGCACTTTGATCCCTACGTGAAGGCTCCGAAGTTTCTGTATAGCGTCTGTAGCTGTCTTCTTGGGCGCATCAAAAAACGCCAGATATCCCAAAAGCGTCAGTTCCTGTTCATCCTCTGCTTTCAGCTGTGTTCGGTCAGTTTTTCTGAAGGCCACTGCCAACACTTTCATGCCGTCTTCCATCATTTCATCTACAACAGCGTGGACACTTGAAAAGCTATCAGACTTCATCGGGAAATATCTGCCTTTATATTCAACATACCGGCATCGGCGGCATACCTCTTCTACACTCCCCTTGACAAGCACCAGATTCTCTTTGCCGTTTTTTACAAGAATACTGGCAAATTTCCTCTCATAATCGAAAGGGATCTCATCCAGCTTGGAATGCTGAACAATAAGCTTTTTAAAATACTCCTCTTTTTCCGGCATCTCCCTGCATCGGAGGACAGCCGTATCCAGGTGATTAGCGACACCTGTGTGATACAGGCTGTTCAGATAGGCGAAATCCAGCACTTTTTCGCTTTCATTTCCCAGAATATCCATATAATATTCCAGCAGAATGACATCTCCGGTCAGAGTGCCGGTCTTGTCTACGCAGAGTATATCCATGCTGCCGAAACTCTGCATAGCATTAATATTTTTCACCACCGTCTGCTTCTGTCCCATGGCCGCACTGCCCTTAGCCAGACAGGCATTGATCACCATAGGCAACAGCTCCGGCGTCAGGCCGACTGCCACAGACAGGGCAAATAAAAAAGCAGAAAACCAGTCTCCCTTCGTCACGCCGCAGGCGATAAAAACCACCGGAACCAAAACTGCCATAAAGCGGATCAGCACCCAGGCAATGGAGTTGGCCCCTTGATCAAATCTGTTCTTCCCGGATGATTCTGTACCTGAGAAGCCTCCATAAACAGTATCCCGGCCCACTGCCAGCACAATTCCATCTCCGCTTCCGCCGGTTACAACCGAACCCATAAACGCAATATTATTATATCCGCCGTAAGACCTTGGCTTTTCCTCAGACAGAATCTCTGCGTTCTTTTCCAGGACGGCGCTTTCCCCTGTAATCACAGACTGAGAAACAAACAGATCCTTTGACGCTGTCAGCCGTATATCAGCGGGCACTCTGTCTCCGGCAAAGAGACGAACCCGATCTCCCACCACAAGCTCCAGGGAAGAAATCTCCTCCCATCGGCCGCACCGACGCACTGTCACACTGGAATGAAGAAGGCTTGTTAGATGATCTGCCACACGCTTCGAACGCATCTCCTGAACGAAACGAAGAAGACCGCTGACAAGCAGCATACACAGGATAATCATCACAGTAGTCATATCACGGCCAAAATCAGACGCCAGCAGCACGTCCGTGACAAACGAAATGATCGCGAGAACAAATAAAATAATGGTAAAAGGATTGATAAAAGCTCTGCGCAGACGATATAAAACTGTATCTTTTGCCCTTCCGGTCAGCCGATTGCTTCCGTATTTCTGACGGCTGCTTTCCGCTTCTTCACGCCCGTACCCATCTTCTGAAATTCGGAAATCAGCATATAAACGGTCTTTTTCTGCATGCGCATAGTAAAGAACACGCTCATGGATTGCGCTGCTGCCCCTCATTTTCTTCACCTCCAAAAGACCTACGCCGCGCCGCAGCATGTATTTCCAATATATATTCCCATTATATCACATATATTTTTTTCGTGCCGGCTTTAAACCTTGCGATTTTCTTGCTTGTTTTCAAACTCCGCAAAAAATCCGGCGGAAGCCAGCCCGATGACGCATACAATCACCCCGCTTGGAATCAGCACCCAGTAAACACGGCCGGAGAACCGGTCAAACAAAGCTCCGTAAAGCATCTGCCCCGCCGGCTGGGCGCACATAGAGAGGGTAAACACATAAGACATAACCTTGCCCATCAGGTGCTCTGGTGTCCGGCTCTGTATAATGGAAATGGCGTACGTCGAAAAAAAGCTGCATCCAAGCTGGCAGGCACAGAACATTACCAGCAAAATCAGGTAGCGGGCAAAAGGCGACGCCGGCAGCAAAAAAGCAATACCGCATGGAATCAGACAGAGCCCAAAGGCCACAAACACTCCGGACAAATGGCGCATGCGCAGTTTTTCTGCCCATATAGCCACGCACAGGCTTCCCAGAATGGACGCAACCCCCATGGCGCTTTCAGCCACGCCATAGTGGGCGGCAGAAAGTCCCAGTACAGTACGCACCAGATAGGGAAAGCCCACCACAGCCGTTCCAGCCACAAACAGGCTTACCGCTGCCGCCAGAAGGAGCAGCTTCAAAATATCGGACTGTTCACGGCACAGGAACCGCATGCTTGCTGAGAAATCTTCTTTCATGATCCCAGCAATCCCTGTTTTCTGATCCGGTTTTTTGTACTCCAGCCGGATAAAGCATTCAAGAAAAGCCGTTATAAAGAAACATACTACCGCAGCATAGAATACCGGCCGGATTCCAAATGCTGTATAAAAAACACTTCCTAAAAAAGGCGTAATCAGAGACGCAATGGAGGATACCTGATTTACGGCGGCGTTTCCTTTCACTATGTTGTCCCCGGAAAGCATTTGGGGAACGCAGGCCTGCACTGTCGGTGACTCAAAAGCACCCAACACCGACAGGACAACCAGCAGTATGCCTATCACCAGAATGTCCCTTTCCAGCGGCAGAGCCAAACCCGCAAAAAGGACAGCCAGACCGGACAGGGCATCCAACGCCACCATAATGTTGCGGCGGTTCGCCCGGTCTGCCAGAATACCTCCAAAGGGAGACAGCAAAATCGTGGGGAGCATTGCCAGCGCCAGCAGACCCGCGAAAACAGAAGCAGAACCGGTCTGCTCCAGCACGTACATGGACAGGGCAAATTTCAGCGTATAGTTTCCCATCAGCGAACTGACCTGCCCCAAAATCAAAAAAGTAAAATTGCGGGTAAAGAGTTTTTCTTTCATTTTTTCTTCTTTCCATACCTTATGCCGGTATGTATCATGTCCTAATAATACGGTATTATTTTAATACCGTCCGAACGAATGTATGTATTCAAAAACAATAGAAAGCACGCTTGGCGGACTTTCTATCGTCTTTGCTTTAGCTTTCCTCCGGCATTTTTTCAAAGAAATCTTCTACCAGCGCATAGATCGAATCATCCATAAGAGGAACGCCCATCTTCTCCAGCATGTCGCCAAGAAAGCGAAATTTCTTCTTCATTCCCTCTTTGTCAGATGGAAACACCGAGGGCAGCAGCCACAGGCTGGTGAGCAGCGGCATAAGTTCAGCGATTTCTTTTGCGTACTCTGTGTGCAGAGAGCCATCCCGGTTTCCCTCCTCCAGCAATTCCTGGTAGTACGGTGTTAAAACGCGCCGGTTGGACTCGATCATCTCCACCAGGAGCCTGGGATTTCTCGTGAGGGGGATAGACTGTACCGTCATACTGGTGCGTGCCTCATCCGCCTGGTTCAGCCGGATGGCCTCCTGCAGCTTCTGCAGGCCATTCAGATCCGAACGCTTTCTCACCTTCTCAAAGGGATTATTGGCCGCAAACATCCGGTCGCCTACCGCATCCATGATCTCCTCCTTCGACTTAAAATGGTGGTAGACTGCTCCTTTTGACAATCCGTCCAAATGCTCCACAATATCCTGGATGGTCGTGTTGTCATATCCCTTTTCTAAAAACAGCCGCTGCGCCACATCAAGGATCTTTTCCACCGTTACCTCCGGATACTTGTTCCGTGCCACACAACCGCCTCCTCCCTTAACATACATTCGGTATGTATTTATTATAGAGAAGGCGGAAAGCCTTGTCAAGATACATTCATCCGGTATTTTTTACTGTGTACTGATGTTTTCAGCAATGGACATCTCCTGCAGCCGCTTTGCAGGGCCTCTCACCGACAGCGCCGTGGTCGCCAGTATGATTCCCACGATCAGGCAAAGCTCCGGCCATGGAATTTCCCAGGGAATTCCAAAAGTACGTGTCACCAGGCTTGAGTAGAAGAACCAGTGAAGCCCCAGGCCGCCTATACTTCCCAGGGCTGTGCCTCCGACGGCATAAACCGCCGCCTCTGCCGCCACCATGCGGGTCAGCTGCCGGCCGCTCATGCCGATTGCCCGCATAAATCCGTACTGCCGCGCGCGAGCGGCCGCTCCCATATTGATCGTGTTCATAATATGGAAAACGGTAATCGCCACAATAACAGACAGGAATCCATAGATCAGAACGGAAAAGGCATAGTAAAGTCTCCGCTGCTGCTGTACCTGAGTGAATTGATTCTGAAAGCTTACGCCTCCCTCAAACAGCGCTTCCACAGCGGCAGCGTCCTCCGAATCAGCGCCAAGCCGAAACTGCACATCCAGAATTGTATAGCCGGTTTCACCGGTAAGACGGGTAAAGGTTTCCTCAGAGCAGATCAGCGTTTCTCTGTCATCCTCACGAGCCAGAGGGCTGTCTTCCAGAATGCCGCCCACGGTAACACTCTGCTGCCGGCCCTGAATGGTCAGCGTGATGGTATCTCCCGGTTTTACCCGGGTGTCCCCTTTTGATACCATCAAGACCAGTCCGGGTGTGCGGGCCACGTCATCCACAGATCCGGCGGCCAGCTCCTCCTTCGTCCACGCAAACTGATACGCTTCATAGGAAATCAGGTTGCTGCTGTATGTGTCCCCGCCAAAGCTGGCCGGCACACCGTATGCAAACATCCGGCCAAACACCCGTCTGACCGAAGGATTCGCAGCCACATCGTCCCGCCGCTCTGCCGGGATGGAGCAGGTATTTGTATCACTGACAATGGAAAGCTCCGGCGTCCATTCCTTCGGCATAAATGCCTGCTTCATGAAAGGAACTCCTGTACAGAAGCCCAAAAACAGCGTAATGCAGGCGGCAAATGCCCCTGTCATCAGAAGGCAGCCCCGCCGTTTCGCCCAAGCATGGTGGATCCCCAGAGCTGTCTCCACATGCCAAAATCGTGTATCAGCCCCGTGTCGGAAAACTGCCTCCTGTCTTCTGCTTCCCGTAACCGCCTCCAGGGGAGAGACTCTGGCGGCCTGCTTTGCCGGAGCCCGGGCAGCCAGCAGAACCGTAACCACTCCAAGTACAGCAGCAGCGCCGATGCCGGGCCAGCTGATCCCCCACACAGGCATATAGCCGAACCAGACAGGACTCAGGTTTCTCATGACCGAACACAGTCCCCACACCGTTATCAATCCAAGTCCAATCCCCATAGGGATCGCCGCAATACACCACTGCAGCGCCTCCCGTCGGACAAAACGCAGGATCTGCCGGCGGGAGGCTCCCAGGCAGCGCAGAACCCCGAAAAATTCCGTGCGCTGACTGATATTGCTGCCAAGACTGCTGGAGATCATCATGACACAGGTTCCCATCACCACCAGAGACAGAAGAAACGCCATGGAATACATCTGGGACATATTCGAGCCCGGCAGCTTCCCAAGCACACTCAGAAGCTCCTGATTGATAAGAACCTGTTCTTTGGCAATGCTATTGTTTTCTTCGATCTCTTCAATAGCGGAGGGTATATCTGCCAGCAGCGAAAACCTTACCACATACTGCCATTGGGGGCGGCCATTTGACGCAAGCCGGGGGAGACTCTCCGGCGTCACCCACAGAGTCTTTGTATTTCCGGCGACCCAAGCAGCTGTCTCATCAGAAAAAACGCCTGTAACCGTCAGCTGTGCCGTCCTGCCGTCAGAACTCTTCAGAGTAATTTGATCTCCGGCAGACAGGCCGCCCTCTTCTGCCAAAGATTCGGGAACCGCCGCTTCCCCTTCTGATACCGGAAAGTGCCCGGACAGAAAAGATCCCAGACAGATCTGTGAAAACATCTCTTCTTCCATTCCTGCCACTGATACCGGCTGTTCCTTCCATGTAAATCCGGCATCCTGGGAAATCACACCCTGCCAGCCGCATAATTCTGTGTCAGGTCTGGCTGCGATCTTGGCCGCTGTCTCTTCCTCTATCCCAAAGAACCTGCAGTGCCAGTCTCCGTTCTGATGCATAGTCTGTTCTGTCATCCCCCGAAGGTACATATCAGCCAGGCCAAACAGTACAGATACCAGAAACACGGCCAGTACAATACAGATTCGGGTCATCCGGCTCTGCCTGCGGTGCACTTTTCCCGAAATAGTCACCAGATCCAGATAGTGTCTCATTGTTCCATGATAACCTTTCATCACTCATACCTCCTTACAGATCTATCCTACTCTTTACAGCTTACTTCCAGGTGACTCCTGGCTTACTCATCTGTAAGGCTGAAAAAATTCAAGGTAAAAGTGGTTCCAACGCCCGGAACGCTGTCCACGGATATGGTCCCGCCGTGGGCTTCCACAATGGCTTTCGCCAGGGGCAGGCCCAGGCCGATCCCATGATACTCCGTGGAAAAACGGCTGCGGTAAAACCGCTTAAAAATATTATATAAATCTTCCTGATGTATGCCTTTTCCGTCATCGGAAATCTCAATCTGCGTCATTAAGGGGGATTGGCTCCATTTTACTGTGATACGGCCTCCCTCCTTTGTATGCTCCAGCGCGTTTTTTACAATGTTCCCAACGGCTTCGGATATCCACAGCGCGTCGCAGAACAGAACCGTCTCTTCTTTACCGGAAAGCGCAATGGTTTTATGCTCCCGCCCGGCCCAGGTTTCAAAGCGTTCCAGCACATCCTGCATGAGCAGGGCGACAGTTTCCGAATCCTTTTCCATCCGGATCATCTCGGCATCCAGCCTGGCCAGCTTCAGCAGCGTGTAAATTACATCCTCCATCCGCCTGATCTCTCTCTGGGATTTTTGAATAAAGCTGCTTACGGCTCCTGCGTCTTCCCTATGGCTCTCTATGATCTCATGGTACATTTTCAGAGCAGACAGGGGGGTTTTGATCTGGTGTGATACATCGGAAATCATGTCCTGAAGAAATTCCTTAGTCTGCCTCTGGTTCTCCGCCTGGGCAGAAAGGACAGACGCCATTTCATTGACGGCATGAAAGAGGCTGTACCAGTCCCCATTCTGAGAGCATTCAATGCGGGCCATGGTATCGCCGTCAAGGAAGCCGCGGATGGTGTGCTCCGCATCCTCAAAAATCTGATGCTGACGCCGCAGATAAAGAAACAGCAATAAGCAGACCGCTCCCAACAGAAAAACCGGCAGCAGGAACAGATAAAGCGCGGCCTGATTTCGGTATGCCCGGACAGCAGGCAGAAGCTGCATCGGAGTCCTTTCACTGTAGCCAATCGAAGCCAGAGCCTCCCTTCCCCTTTCTAGATCCTTCTCCTCCGGCACTGCCGTAAACGCCGAGACAGCAGGTTCTTCCTCATGATTCAGCAGATATCCCGCGGCGCCGCAGTCCCGGTACAGCAGTCCCTTCTGAAAATTCTTTGCCAGAAGCATGGCAATTCCCCCGGCCGCCAGAAAGGAGACAAGACAGATCACAGTTATGCCAGCCAGCAGTATTTTTGTTTCTTTTCCTGATTTACCCATAATCCTTCCTCACCCGACCACCCATTTATAGCCAATTCCCCGTTCTGTCAGCAGATAACGGGGCGTATTCGGCGTATCTTCAATTTTGTTTCTCAGCCGCCGGATATAGACGGACAGCGTATTGTCATCCACATAGTTTCCGTTGCCGTCCCACATCCGGTCTAAAATCAGCTCCCGAGACATAAGATGGTTGGGGTTCTGCATAAACAGGCACAGCAATTTATACTCTGCCAGGGGAAGGTCAATCTTCTGGTTCTTCTTCCAGACAAGCCTTTCCTGCAGGTCTACACGGATACCGTTGGCCTCCAGAACAGACTCCGCTTTGGAAAACTGCTGGGAACGCCGAAGGAGGGCCTTAATCCTGGAAAGCAGTTCGTTAAGCTTAAATGGTTTGGTGATGTAGTCATCGCCGCCCATATCCAGGCCCTTGACAATACTGATCTCCTGGTCAGAGGCCGTTAAAAATATGATGGGGATTGTGGAACCGCTGCGCACCTGTCGGCAGACATCGAACCCTGTACCGTCCGGCAAAGTAACGTCCAGCAGCAGCAAATCATAGTGCCTGTTCCCAAATAATGCCAACGCCTCTTTTACCGTCCGCGCGTTATCTACAGCATACCCGCTGGTTTCCAGCGTATACTGCAGACCGTCAATCAAACTGATATCATCTTCCACATAGAGAATTTTTTCCATCTCGCCATCTCCTTGCCTTTTGATTCTCCTGACAGGAATTGCATTCCACGTGCGGCCTGTCTGCAACGGATATTATACCATAAGCAAATGAGAGCGGATGGAATCTTACTGAAATGTAAGACAAGATTTATAAAATAGCCGGGTGACCTCCTTTTCTTAAAAATCATCCGGCTATGTACAATCTTTATTAAGAAAATATGTCATTTATCGAATACAAGAGATAAATTATACTCTGGTACTAGAAAAACACAGGTACACAAAATCCATATAATCCCCCTCTCACTGCTTCTACTCGCTGTATTCTGCATATTAAGGATCTCTGTGAGGTCAATTCTTTCAAAATATTCTCTATATTTTCCTGGTTCTATTGAATAGCTATTATACGGTACCTTGCCAGCCTTACAAATTTCTCGCAGCATTCTTCCCGGCTTCTAGTATCCGATATTTCAAAATGTTCTTTCAGAAGATCCTTGATTTTATATGGGAACTCAACAAATTTATTGACTGCAGATTCTTTTCGTACAAGAGATTTATATTTTTCCCTGGCTGTAATGAAACTGAAATTCGTCTGCATGCTCACGGAAATATATCTGGTAGCATTCTATCGTCTCTTTCTTAACCTTCAACTGAACCCGGAGGGTACCAATCCAATACGCGCCGCAGCAGTTCAAGCCGTTATAAAATTTAATAGCCATTTTCCCGCACGGGAAAATGGCTACGTATAAAAGCAGGCATGAAAACACACCTTCTCTATATAAAAGCAGTTAAATATGAAACAGACCGTTGATCCAGTTTACGCACATAGGCACCCACAGACGTACATTCGGGTTCTCATCGTTCAGCTTTTTCGCTTCCGGATTATAGGAACTCAGGCTATTGCAGACAGACATGCCGTGTTCCCCGCCCTGGAAAATGTGCAGCTCAAAGGGAAGTCCGTACTCAATCATCTTCCCGGCAATCATCACCGGGTTGATCGCCGGCACATACTTATCGTACCGGTTATGCCAGATGAACAGAGGCGGCATATGGGGCCCCGCATAATTGATAAAGTCCAGCTCCGGTGTACAATCCTTGGCGATCTTCGCTGCTTCAGGATTATAAAACTCTGGATCTTTCTGGATCGTATTGCTGTTGTCCCAGGGTGCGTAAGCAATCACGCCGGCATTAGGCCTGATATCCTCCCGGGGCAGACCCAGGCGCTCCGCCAGGCCGGGTGTATTCCACTGGGTCGCTGACATGGCCGCCAGGCAGGCTCCGGCGGAAAATCCCATCAGTATGATAGCGTCCGGGTTTATGTGCCATTCTTCTGCATGAGAGCGCACCTGCCAGATCGCCAGGGAGACCTCTTCCAGAATTTCCGGATAAGTGCAGGCATCACCCACGGAGTACCGCAGCACAAAGGTGTTGTACCCTTCTTTCAGAAAGGTCAGCGCCGCCGGCTCCCCCTCGGCATCCGAGAGAAAGGAATAAGCCCCGCCCGGCATGATGATGACTGCCGGACGTTTTTTTATCTGAAACTCTCCCTGTCCGGACTGGTCATGGATATACGTGGTTAAAGTTACTTTTTCACGCAATACTATGGTTTCGTGTATCATTAGCCTCCTCCTTTCATCTCCTCGCCGCCCCGCGCGGCGAAAAAGCAGCGCTTCGTCATTATTTCAGCCCAAGCCCCAGCTCATAGGCCTGTCTGGGATATTTGGAATGCTCTGTCATAGCAGGCGTACCGCACCCCTTTCCAAGCACCATCCCCATATCCCTAAGATTCAGATACCGCACCAGTGTTTTATAGTGGGCCTTCAAGGCGTCAAAAGTCCATCCATCGCTGTTCCAGGCCACCGTCAGCAGCGCTGATTTCATATGTTTCCGCTGAATGCTGCTGTTAAAGGCACAGAAGCGGTCGATCAGGATTTTTAACTGGGCGGACATTCCGTAGTAATACAGAGGCGTCACAAACACCATCATATCCGCCTCCAGTATTTCGCTTCGAAGCTGCTCCATATCATCCTTTTGTATACAGGGTCCTTCATATCCGCAGTAGATGCAGCCTGTGCATGGATGAATATTGGCATGAGCCGCATCGATTACCGTTACCGTATGTCCAGCCTCCTTGGCTCCCTGTATAAAGCAGCTGGCTAATTGATTGGAAGAGCCTTTTTTATTGGGACTTCCTTCCAGAACAACAATCTTCATTCTCCTCTCCTCCTGGTCTCAAAAATACTTCCCGATTATTCTGCTGCTTCCAGGGTAACGGTTCCTGACATGGAGCCAATCAGTTCCCCGCCTGAAACCGCCTGTCCCAGTTCAAACAGCGAAGGATTCTCATTATAGTCATCGTAAAAGAACACAACGTCCCCCCAGGGCTCATAGTAAGCCAGTGTGCCTGCTCCGGCCTGCGCTTGGGGCGAATCGCTGATATCCAGCGCCTGAGGCGGATAAAAGATCTTCTCATTGGTGCTGTAATCCTCCACCTCTATGGTAAGAGGAAGCTGCTCATAGAGAGAATCCGCCGCCGTCCCGTCGTTCAATTCATAAATCACCGTACTTTCATCAAACTGTACGGCCATTCGCCGAACCGACGTATCGGCGGTTCCGGTTTCCTGACTCACACTAAAGCCAAGCTCTTCTACCCAGCTCTGAATGTCCTCCTGAGAGGAAGAGGCATCCTCTTCATAGCAGTCAAAAATCTGATCCGAGATCACAGCCTCCGGAGCCGCCTCAGTAATCAGCTCCACACTATCTGCCAGGCCGCCGGTTCCATGGGAGCAGAACAGATACACCTGTTTTCCTGAGAGATCATTCTGTTCCAGAAAAGAGAGCAGCGCCATGGGCACGCCATACCACCAGTTGGGATATCCGAGAAATACCGTATCATACTGATCTAAATTTTCCACACTTTCTGCCAGCTCCGGGCGGGCGTTTTCTCCTCGCTCCTCATTAGCCCGCTCCAGACACGCATCCCAGTCGCTGGGGTATGGATCCGTCACACGGATTGAAAACAGGTCGCCTCCGGTGGCTTCCTGAACCCAGTCCGCCAGCTGCTGTACATTTCCCGGAGGAATCACGCTGGGGGAAGAAACCGCGTCCACATCCTCTGCCAATATGGCATTATCCGCCCAGGAAAAATAGGCCACCAAAACCCCGGTGTCCTGGGAATCCTCCGTTCCTTCGGCGGCTGATTCTAAACCTGCTGTCCCCGTCTCTGCCGCGCTTCCGTCAGAGAGCTCCGTGGTTCCGTCTGCTGTTTCACTTGCGCCTGCGCAGGCGGCAAGGGAAAAAATCAACACTCCGGTAAGAAAAATGGAAAGAATTTTCTTCATAAATACCTCCTATCTCTTGTCTTACTTGCTCATGCGCCAAACTCATTTGTCGTTTCCTATAGTATGATTATATTTGTAAACAATCAGGATGTCTAATGCCTGCTTTTTATCATGAACCATGTGTTTTTTGTATGGACAGCAAAAAAGACCGCCCGGCATTCTTTTGCCCGACCGTCTTTTCCATAAAACCGCCTTTTTCTTTCTGCACACATCCCAGCTTCACAAGGGCTTCTACCAGATCTTCTGCCAGTCCATTCATATATTTATCTGTAAAGTTGAAAGAAAAGCATTCCACAACGTTTTCAAACTTTATCGGCCGCTTTTTCTCAACAGCATCGTAAACCTGACGCAGATAAAATTTCTCCTCCGGCAGTGGTGCCTGAATTGACAGCTTTTTCCCGTCAAAGATCCGAATATTATCCATCTAAAGCTCCACCACTGCGGAGGCTGCCAGGCAGGTGGCTTTGATGGATTCTTATTCAATATTATATGGAATGGAGGCCGCAAGAAGTGCTCACGCTCCATTCGATGAAATACATCTTAATAGATTTTACTATGACAAAAAACCCAATTTGTGTATTACCTTATATGTATGATATGGCAAAATTTAGGGCCTCCGCCGACTTTTTATATCAACGGAAGCCCTTGATTTTAAGCTATTTCTTAAAACTTGCCTGCCTTAGCAGCCTCTTCGATGCTTACTGCAACAGCTACGGTCATACCAACCATGGGGTTGTTTCCCGCGCCGATCAGGCCCATCATCTCAACGTGAGCCGGTACGGAAGAGGATCCTGCGAACTGTGCGTCTGAATGCATACGTCCAAGCGTATCGGTCATACCATAGGAAGCCGGTCCTGCCGCCATGTTGTCCGGATGCAGGGTACGTCCTGTACCGCCGCCGGATGCTACTGAGAAGTATTTCTTGCCCGCCTCAAGGCGCTCTTTCTTATAGGTACCTGCTACCGGATGCTGGAAACGTGTGGGGTTTGTGGAGTTTCCGGTGATGGAAACGTCTACGTTCTCCTTCCACATGATGGCAACGCCCTCCGGAACACTGTTTGCCCCGTAGCAGTTTACTTTCGCGCGAAGGCCCTCTGAGTATGATTTGCGGAATACTTCCTTTACTTCGTTCTTGTAGGGATCATATTCGGTCTCCACATATGTAAACCCGTTGATTCTGGCAATAATCTGAGCTGCGTCCTTGCCAAGTCCGTTCAGGATAACCCGGAGAGGTTTCTGACGAACCTTGTTTGCCTTCTCAGCGATGCCAATGGCGCCTTCTGCTGCCGCAAAGGACTCGTGGCCTGCCAGGAACGCGAAACACTCAGTCTCCTCCTCAAGAAGCATCTTGCCGAGATTTCCATGGCCCAGACCTACCTTACGGGTGTCTGCCACAGATCCGGGAATACAGAAAGCCTGAAGGCCTTCGCCGATGGCTGCCGCCGCGTCTGCCGCTTTTCTGCAGCCCTTCTTAATGGCAATAGCCGCGCCTGTGATGTATGCCCAGCATGCGTTCTCGAAGCAGATGGGCTGAATGCCCTTGATCTGATTGTAAACATCCAGACCGGCATCCTTTGTGATTTTCTCTGCTTCCTCAAGAGAAGCAATTCCATAACTGTTCAAAACAGAATTGATCTTGTCAATTCGTCTTTCATACGATTCAAATAAAGCCATTAAAGTTTTCCTCCTTCACCTATGTATATGGTCACATTACTCTTTTCTGGGATCGATAATCTTCACTGCGTCCGCAACCCGGCCGTACTGACCTTTTGCCTTCTCCCATGCAGTATTGGGATCATCGCCTTTTTTGATAAAGTCAGTCATCTTGCCGAGGCTTACAAACTGATATCCGATAATCTGATCATCCGCATCCAGAGCAATACCGGTTACATAGCCTTCTGCCATTTCCAGATAACGAGGACCTTTCTTTAATGTACCGTACATTGTACCAACCTGAGATCTTAAACCTTTTCCAAGGTCTTCCAGACCAGCGCCAACCGGAAGTCCGTCTTCTGAGAAAGCAGACTGGCTTCTGCCGTAAACGATCTGCAGGAACAGCTCTCTCATAGCCGTATTAATCGCATCACATACAAGGTCTGTGTTCAAAGCTTCCATTACTGTCAGCCCCGGAAGAATCTCAGACGCCATAGCCGCAGAGTGAGTCATACCGGAACATCCGATGGTCTCAACCAAAGCTTCCTGAATGATGCCCTCTTTTACATTCAGAGTAAGCTTACAAGCTCCCTGCTGGGGTGCGCACCAGCCAACGCCGTGTGTCAGGCCGGAAATATCCTTCACTTCTTTTGCCTGCACCCATTTTGCCTCTTCCGGTATCGGCGCTGCGCCGTGATGAACGCCCTGAGCTACCGGACACATTTCTTCTACTTCACGTGAATAAATCATTTTAAGACTCCTTTCAGTTGTTCATTCTTCACCGATATTTTCTCATAAACCGGCAAATTCGTCCAGTGTTTTTTACGGTCCGATTTAAATCTTTAACTGCCCTTCCAGGAACGGAAGACCGCAGTGCTCAGTCATTGTATCCGTTGGGATTCATAGACTGCCAGCGCCAGGAATCCTGGCACATTTCCTCGATTCCGTACTCTGCCTCCCAGCCAAGCTCTCTCTTTGCCTTGGAAGGGTCCGCGTAGCAGGTAGCGATATCCCCAGCACGTCTGGGCTTGATCTCATAGGGGAGAGTCTTGCCGCAGGCCTTTTCAAAAGCATGGAGCACCTCCAGAACACTGTAGCCCTTTCCTGTCCCCAGGTTGTAAATCCGCACCTGAGGCTCTTCCTGGAATTTCTTCATAGCCTTCACATGACCTCTGGCCAGATCCACTACATGAATGTAGTCTCTGACGCCTGTACCATCAGGCGTATCGTAGTCATTTCCGAACACGCCCAGCTTTTCCAGCTTGCCTACTGCCACCTGGGCAATGTAGGGTACCAGATTGTTGGGGATTCCCTTTGGATCCTCGCCGATAATGCCCGCCTTATGGGCGCCGATGGGATTAAAATAGCGCAGAAGCACTACATTCCACTCTGGATCCGCTACATGCAGATCGGTAAGAATCTGCTCCAGCATCGCTTTTGTCTGTCCGTAAGGATTCGTAATCTTCCCCTTGGGGCATTCTTCCGTAATGGGTACGAAAGCGGGATCCCCGTACACCGTCGCCGAAGAGCTGAAGATGATATTCTTTACACCGTATTTTCTCATGACATCACAGAGAATCAGAGTACCTGTAATATTATTGTGGTAATATTCCAGTGGCTTCTGCACCGACTCTCCCACTGCTTTATATCCGGCAAAATGGATCACTGAATCAATGTTTTCCTTCTGGAAAATCCCGTCCACTCCGTCCCGGTCCAGCATATCCACACAGTAGAAGCTTACTTTTTTCCCGGTGATCTGTTCCACCCGGTCTACCGCTTTTTTATTGGAGTTATATAGATTGTCCATAATCACCACGTCATACCCGTTTTCCAGAAGCTCCACACAGGTATGGCTTCCAATATAGCCGGCTCCCCCTGTTACTAAAACTGCCATGCAAATCCTCCTCTCGCTTTTCAAGTTTTCGGACAGAACTGAATTCTCCGGCCGCGTCCTCCCGGCTGCTTTGGCAGGCCGCGGCATTTTCTGCCCTCTCACTCATTATACGCAGGCAGAATGGGTTTGTAAAGAATCCGTTGAACTTTCTTCCTGTTTCTTATATACTATGGTTACGTTTTACTGCGGCTTGCCGCAGCAGCCTTTTCAGCTGAATTTGTAAAGAGGAGCGCTTATGATTCAAAAATCTTCTTTTTTTTCTTCCTTTGAAACGTACGAAGACTGCCTGAACTGCCATAGCTCGGACTGGCTTTTTTTCGATATTGAAACCACCGGTTTCTCCCCCGGATCTTCCTTTTTATATCTGATCGGTGTCCTCCGAAAGACTTCAGAGGGATGGAAACTCACCCAGTGGCTGGGAGAATCCCCCCAGGAGGAAACCGCCATACTGAAAGAATTTTTAGACACCGCCTGCCATTACTCCTGTCTGGTTCATTTTAATGGCACCACCTTTGATCTGCCCTATCTGAAGGAAAAGGCAGAGAAGGCCGGCCTTTCGCATACCCTGGATGACATGAAATCTCTGGATTTGTACCGGATCTTCCGCCCGCTGAAAAAGCTTCTCTGTCTGGAACAGATGAATCAGACCTCTTTGGAAAGCTTTCTTGGTATTAAACGCCGTGACAAGATGAATGGAAAGACTCTGATCCCAGTATGCCGGGACTTCATGGCTTCCGGGGATCCCAGGCTGGAATCCCTGCTTCTGCTTCATAATCGGGAAGATGTAGAAGGTATGACTGCTCTGCTTTCTCTTTCCGCTTATCTGAAATTTACAGACCCGGAGAGGGATCGATCTTTTCTGAAGCTCTCCTCCGCAGTAAGGAAAGGAGAAACGGCAGAGCTCTCTTTTTCCTATTCTCCGGCTCTTCCCCAGAGCCTGTCTGTGAATCTTCAGCAGTACGGCAGCCTTGAGCTGGGTTTCAGGAAGGGCGTCTTGCGGGCCCCTGTTTTTTCCGGGGAACTGCGCTATTTCTTTCCGGACTATAAAAACTACTCTTATCTGACCCTGGAAGACCAGGCTGTCCACAAAAGCATTGCCGCCTATGTAGACAAAGAATACCGCCGCCCCGCCACGGCAGCTACCTGCTACACACGGAAAAAAGGGGAATTTCTCCTGCAGCCGGATGTTCTCTTCGCTCCGGATTACAGAAAAGAATATGGTTCCAAGGAACATTATTTTGAGCTGACAGAGAAACGTTTTCAGACGGCGGGCAGCCTGCAGCTCTATCTGGTCCGCGTACTGAAGGCCGCGCTGCCACAGTAGGCCTACGCTTCGCTGCCTTTCCATGGCATGAAAGGAATGAATAGAGACCGCGTTTCACAAGCCTTTTTGAGCACAATTACAAAAAAGACGGCTGTTCATCACAGCCGCCTTCTCTTTATCTTCTGTAGCTCTATCTTTATTCTTCTGTACTTTCCTCATCAGCAGACTCTTCCGCCGGAGCTTCTTCCTGAACAGTCTCCTTGGGAGCCGCAGTTTCAAGAGCCTTCATGCTCAGGCTGATCTTGTGATCCGCTTCGTTGAAGTCAACCACCTTCGCCTGAATGATCTGGCCTACACTGAGTACATCAGAGGGCTTATCCACATGCTCATGAGAGATCTGTGAAACATGAAGAAGGGCATCCACGCCGGGCTCCAGTTCCACGAAAGCGCCGAAATCAGTCATCCGGGCAACCTTGCCTTCCACAATATTCCCTGCCGCATACTTCTCAGCGGCTGTCAGCCAGGGATTCTGATCCTCAAACTTCAGGCTAAGAGCAATCTTGTCCCCGCTGATATCTTTAATCAGAACCGTCAGATGCTCTCCTACCTTGAAGACCTTCTTGGGATTGTCCACATGGCCCCATGACATCTCGGAAATATGAAGCAGCCCGTCTGCTCCTCCCAGATCTACGAAAGCACCGAAGTCCGTTACATTCTTCACTACGCCTTCCACTACATCACCGGGATGAATTCTCTCAAAGAGAGCCTTCTGCATCTCTGCTTTTCTGGCAACCAGAATCTGCTTGCGGTCACCGATGATTCTTCTGCGTCTGGGATTAAACTCTGTAATTACAAATTCAATCTCCTGTCCCGCATATTTCTCAAGGTTTTTCTCATATGTGTCAGAAACAAGGCTGGCCGGAATAAAAACTCTCGCCTCATCCACTACCACACTGAGTCCGCCTGCAAGCACCTGTACAACCGGGGCTTTCAGGATCTCCTGGGAATTAAAGGCCTCTTCCAGTCTCTTATTTCCCTTCTCCGCCGCTAAACGCTTGTACGTTAAGAGCACCTGTCCGTCTCCGTCATTCACCTTAAGAACCTTCGCCTCCAGCTTATCATCCACATGAACCAGCTCACGAAGGTCTGCGTTGGGTTCGTTCGTATATTCGCTTCTGGTAATAATACCGTCAGCCTTATATCCGATATTCAAGATGATTTCATCTTCTTTGACATCTATTACAGTGCCTTCGACTACCTCTCCATTATGAATTGTTTTGAATGATTCTTCCAGCATTTGTTCAAAACTTAAATCTGGCATTGTTTTGAAACCTCCTCAATCAAATTATTTGGGGTCGATGCCCCTGCTGTAATACCTACGCAACCCCTGGATGGCAATCGCCGCATATCCAAATCTTTTAATGTCTGTATATAGTAAGTATCTTCACATTCATTTCTGCATATCTCGAATAACTTCCTGGTGTTAGAACTATGACTGCCTCCAATCACAATCATACTATCCACCCGGCCTGCAATTTCACGGGCCTCCGACTGGCGTTCTTCCGTTGCGCTACAGATCGTATTCAAAATATCCACTCTATCATACCGCATTTTTGAAAAAAATTCAACCAATTTATCAAATTTCTTGTAATTAAATGTCGTCTGGGAAACAATGCAGAGGGAATGCTCCGGATTCCGTCTGTAAGCGCGAGCCTCTTCTTCGGTGCCGATTACATCCACTCTTCCCCGGCACCATCCCTTAATCCCTTCCACCTCCGGGTGACCTTCATTTCCCACCACCAGGATATCCGCTCCCCTGCTGCTGTACTCATCCACGATTTTGTGAATCTTTTTTACAAAGGGACAGGTGGCATCCACAAGCTCCAGGTTCCGGCTGCGTATTTTCTCATAAATTCTCCTGGGCACCCCGTGGGAGCGGATGATGACCGTTCCCTCACAGAGCCCCTCCAGTTCGTCTTCATCTTTCAGAATCCGAACCCCTTTCTGTTCAAGCTCCCTGACTACCTCTTCGTTGTGAATAATAGGTCCATACGTATAGATGGGCTTTTTCCCCGTCTCCGCCTGCTGATAAACCGTGTCCACTGCCCGCTTTACGCCGAAGCAGAATCCTGCTGTCTTTGCCACAATCACTTTCATGCTCGCTCTTCTCCCATCCGCTTCCGGGCCAGCTCTACAATCCGGTCGGTCACTTCTTCTATGGTCATGTCAGAAGTATCGATCCGCACCGCATCCTCCGCCTGCTTAAGAGGCGCCACCGGACGGTTCCGGTCCCGCTCGTCCCGTTCCCGGATATCCTTTTCGATCTCTTCCAGGCTGCAGGGAATGTTTTTCGCTGTCAGCTCTTGATGCCTTCTCCTGGCCCGCACTTCCACGCCGGCAGTCAGATAGATTTTAAGCTGAGCCCCCGGAAGAATCACGGTTCCGATATCTCTTCCGTCCATCAGCACATTTTCCTTTTTCGCCAGGCCCCTCTGTAACGCCGTCAGTTTTTCTCTGACCTGGGCAAGGGCCGAAGAAGCACTGGCCATCTTTCCAACCTCTTCATCCCGGATGCGTGAGGAAACGTCCTCTCCATTTAAAAAGACCTGCTGCCGTCCCTGGCTGTCGTATCCGATGGTAACCGAAATCTCTTCCAGGGCCTCCTTCAGCATTTCACTGTCCCTCAGATCGGTTTTTCTTTCCAGAAGCCCCAGAGCAATAGCCCGGTACATGGCTCCCGTATCCACGTACAAAAAAGAAAGCCGACTGGCCGCCTTCCTGGCAATGGTGCTTTTCCCCGCCCCTGCGGGACCATCTATGGCAATATTAAAGCTCATAATCTCCTCCTTTTTCCCGATACCCTCTTCCTGCCGCGTATCCGGTAGACCAGGCGATCTGCAGGTTGAACCCTCCTGTGAGGGCATCCAGATCCAGTACCTCTCCCGCGAAATAGAGATTCTGAACCTTTTTGGACTCCATAGTAGAAGGATCCATTTCCCGTACATCCACACCGCCCCGGGTAACAACAGCTTCATTATACCCGCGCAGAGCCGTTACCGTCAACGGGAAACCTTTTGTCAGTTCCACCAGTCTCTGCCTTTCTTCCCTGGTGATTTCATGAACAGGCTTCTCAGGGAGAATCCCGCTTTGCCGGATCATGACAGGGATCAGCTTAGAAGGAAAAAGTCCGCCCAGCACATTCTTAAACTGTCTGTTTTTCCCCTGGTCAAACTCCCTGAGAATCCGCTGATCCAGCTGTTCCCTTGCAAGCGCCGGTTTCAGATCAACGCGCAGCCCCAGGGGGTGATCTGACAGCCGTTTCTGAATCAGAGTGCTGGCAGTCAGAACCAGGGGCCCTGTAACGCCGAAGTGGGTAAACATCATCTCCCCAAATCCCCGGTACAGTTCCTTTCTGCCGTCCGTGATCGTAAGCTCCACATTCTTAAGGGAGAGCCCCTGCAGTTCCTTCACCCACTCTTCCCGGACTTCCAGGGGAACAAGAGAGGGAAAGCACGGGGTCACTTTATGCCCCACCTCCCTCGCAAAGCGAAAGCCGTCTCCCGTGGAACCGGTAGAGGGATAAGAAAGTCCTCCTGTTGCAAGAATCAGGGCATCCGCCTTCTCGATTGTCCCGTCTGCAAGGCACACACCGGCAGCCCGGGGCTTATCCTCCCCCGGCCGCTTTTCTGTAAGAATTTTCGATACCTCCGCTTTCAGCCGCATCTCCACCTTCTTTTCTCTCAGACTTTTTTCCAGCGTCCGTATTACATCGGAAGCATGATCTGACACAGGAAAGACCCGGTTTCCTCTCTCCGTCTTCAGAGGCAGGCCGCGCTTTTCAAAAAAGTCGATGGTATCCTCCGCTGTAAATCCGTAAAAGGCGCTGTACAAAAACTTCCGGTTGCTGCAGACTGCCTGCAGCAGCTCCTCCACCTGGCACCGGTTTGTCAGATTGCATCTCCCTTTTCCGGTAATATAGAGCTTCTTTCCAAGCTTTTCATTTTTCTCCAAAAGGAGAACCTGGCATTCTTCTCCCGCGGCTGCGGCGGCAGCCATCATTCCGGCCGCCCCGCCGCCTACTACAATCAGTTTTTTCATCCCTCATTTTCCTCATGGCAGGGCTGACTTCCGGATTCCAGTTCAAACCAGAAGGCCACGCCGTTTTCATAATTTTTCACACCATACTGCTGGTGGAAGGAGTCCATGATCGCTTTCACAATGGAAAGCCCCACGCCGCTTCCTCCGTATTCCCTGGTTCTGGCCTTATCTACTTTATAGAATTTGCCCCAGATCAGTCCCAGCTCTTTTTCCGGAATTTTCTTTCCTGTATTAAACACAGAGATCCTTACCTTCGTATCGTTTTCTTTGACACGGATCTCAATTTTTCTCTCGCCCTCCACATGGTTCAGCGCATTGCTGAGGTAATTGGTAATGACTTCCTCCGTCTTAAACTCATCGCCCCAAACCGGAGCCGTCTCAGGTCCCCAGTAGAGCACCTCCGCCTGCTGCTGCTGAGCCAGAAGGGTAACGGACTGGATCTTATTGCGTATCAGGGGAACGATATCAAACCGCTCCATGACAACCTGTTCGTCCCCCGCTTCCAGTTCATTCAGTGTCAGAAGCTTGCGGACCAGATTATTCATTCTGGAAGCCTCGTCCATAATTACGTCGCAGTAGAATTCACGGCTCTCCGCGTCGTCGTTGATGCATTCCTTCAGCCCTTCCGCATACCCCTGAATCAGCGCGATGGGCGTTTTCAGTTCATGTGAGACATTGGAGAGGAATTCCTGCCGCCGCTCTTCCATCTGAGTCTTCTTTTCTATATCCCTCTGCAGCTCATTGTTGGCCGTCATCAGCTGTGAGTATGCCTTTTCCAGATTCTCCGACATCCGGTTAAAATGCTCTCCCAGCTGTCCCACTTCGTTGCTTCCCCCGCCAGTGTAGCGGACTCCGAAATCCAGGTCCGCCATTCTCTTGGAAAGCTCTGTCAGTTCGTTCAGCGGCCTCGTAATCCGCTTGGAGACAAACCAAACGATGACCGCCGTAAGAAGAATTCCCACAATGCAGATATATTTAATGAAATCATTGGAAATCCGGACACTGTCCCGAATGCTCTCGGCCGGGATTCTCATAAGGAAGTAATAACCTCCGTCCATGGTGCCCCAGCTTTCCAGATAATCTGTTCCCATTTCCTGATCGTATTTTTTCTGAATCGTGTACTGATCGGTCTTTTCCAGTACCGTGGCATCCATATCAAGGCTGATCACGTAGCCGTTTACCCGGCCCTGCAGAAGCTTTCTGTATTCCGCCGCCCCAGTGACACGGTAAATCAGCGCCTCAAAGCCGCCGTCCGTTACCACAAAGGAAATATTATTCTGGTCGCAGATATCGTCCAGAGCTGATTTTGTCTCATCCGTTATCGTAGCATCCTCAGAAATATTTCCATTCAGCAGATCGTACGCCTGGACAAGAGCCTTTCTCTTATTCAGATAATAATAATCCTCCAAAAAAAACGTATTGATCAGATAATTCAAAAGAAACATTCCCGCTACCAGGCCTATGAAGATAATGGTAAGCTGTTTCCTTATGGACAGATTCATTCTTTATCCACCTCGAATTTATAGCCCATTCCCCAGATGGTTTTTATGTACTCGCCCTTGCTCCCCAACTTGCTTCTCAGCTTCTTTACATGGGTATCGATGGTTCTGGCATCTCCGAAATAATCATAATTCCAGACACTGTTCAGGATCTTCTCCCGTGAGAGAGCGATTCCCTGATTTTCCACAAAATACGTAAGAAGCTCAAATTCTTTGTAGCTGAGATCCACATTCTCCCCGTCAATGGATACCTGATGAGCCGCTTTATTGATCTCAATGCCGCCGGCTCTCAAAATATCATCCGCGGAAAGTCCTGTGGTTCTGCGCAGAATCGCCTCCACTCTGGCTACCAGAATCTTCGGACTGAAGGGCTTCGAGATATATTCATCCACCCCCAGCTCAAAGCCCAGAAGCTCATCGCGCTCCTCCCCCTTGGCAGTCAGCATAATGATCGGAACTTTGGAATAGGCCCGGATTTCCCGGCATACCTGCCAGCCGTCCATCTTTGGCATCATTACATCCAAAATCACAAGGGAAATATCTTTATCCTCAAAAAAGAGATCCAGAGCTTCCGCTCCGTCTCCTGCCTCTATCACTTCAAAATCCTTTTTTACAAGAAAATCCCGGACCAGCTTGCGCATCCTGCTCTCATCATCTACCACTAAAATCTTGTATTTCTCCATACAAAGCCTCCTCCTCCGCGCGATACACGGCATATTTTTCTTCTTTTACCATATCCCATTTCTATGTACAAAATGTGAAAACCACCAGGATGTTTGCATAACTGTCAGCTAGTTGCTGGTCACTTTCTGACACGTAACGTCTGCTACTTTTTCTTCCTGCGGCTGACTGCATGGGAGACATCCAGAATACCGAAGGCTGCGGCCGGAAATCCCAGAGATACAAGGAAGGCTCCCGACGCGAAGACGAGAAGATCCCCCTCTGCCCGTCCCAGCCAGAGAAACAGCGCTCCCATCAGAATCAGTATCCCGGCGGTCAAAAAAAGGATGCCGGACAAAACCGCGAATTTTCCTGAACTTGTCTCGGAAAAGGAGCTGGTAATCCTCCATGTGGAAGGAGAAAAGCTGCTTTTCCGCCCCTTGGACGGAGCGCCGGCCGTATTCTTCACCTCCGCCGCCCCTTTTTTATAGGGGGAAGCCAGAAACAGCAGAATGGCCCCTGTAATCAGAAAGGGGATCAGCACAGCGGCCATATCAATCCACTCCCCCCTGCCGGACAGTGTAAAATAAATCCCGGATAAAAAAAGAAGCGCGGATACCGCCATAACCAAAATCCAGCCCCCTCTCAGAATCTTCTGTCCTCTTTGAAAAAGCCTCAGATACTCCTCGTCTCTCTCTATCCGGTTCTCTCTGTCGGCATTCTTTTCCTGCTTTCCCCTGCTCTGCATCGCTTTCCTCTTCCTCCTGCCGTAATTTATACCTGCCTGGCTGCCGTAATCCACCGGGCTTTTCTTTAGCTCCGCAAGTTTTCTATTGTCATGAATAAGCAAAAACCCTTGCTTCGCAAGGGTTTTTCATGGAGTAGACGAGAATCGAACTCGTGTCCGAAAGCCAATTCACTGTCCTTCTACTATCATAGTCAGCTCTTTGTCATTCCCTCCTGGAACCGGCAGCGGACGGCCTGCTCCATTTGGTAGCTTCATCCTACGCCCATATGCGCAAAGCTTAACATATGTCGTTTCCTGCTAAGGTCGATGCCTGGGTTCCGGCGTGCAGGTCCGCCGGGCCAGACAACTGCCAGATTAGGCAGCGTATGCTAAACGATTGTCGTCAGCGTTTATATTTAGGTTTGCGATTTGACGCATCAGCCTGCGGATAGCTTCTCCAGCTTCATAACCCCCGTCGAAACCTTTACTACCCCGGAGTTGTTGTTTTAGTATAATACGCCGGACTTTTCTTGTCAACGGAAAAGTCCGTCCCCGTCAGAGATTTTTTAACGGCCCTAATAGAGGTTTTTCACCTTAAAATCCCTCTCAGCCTCTCTGCGCTGATCCTTCTTGGCAATATCCTGACGCTTATCATACAGCTTCTTTCCTTTTGCCAGGCCGATCTCCACCTTGGCGAGACTTCCCTTAAAGTAAACTTTCAAAGGTACCAGTGTATATCCCTTTACGGCAATCCTTCCGGCAATCTTATGGATCTCACTCCTGTGAAGAAGAAGCTTCTTTACCCGCAGCGGATCCTTGTTGAAGATATTTCCTTTTTCATAAGGGCTGATGTGCATGCCGTAGATAAAGACCTCCCCCTGTTCAATCCGGATAAAGGATTCCTTAATGCTGCACTTGCCCATGCGCAGGGACTTTACCTCTGTGCCGTGCAGGGCGATTCCTGCCTCGTACGTCTCTTCTATAAAATAATCGTGATACGCCTTTTTATTATTGGCAATCAATTTTACCGACTCTTTCATCCATTCCTCCTCCTGACACCCTGGCTGCCCCATGCGGAACGATCGGGGAATTCTTTTTCAGGCTTTCCCTTCTCAGTCCTCTGTCAGCTCAAAATCAATGTTTTTTGTCATCTTATCCGCGCTCACCACACGGATTTTTACAGAATCTCCCAGGCGGAAGACACGTCCCGTATCCATTCCTACCAGCTCCCAGGTTTCTTCCTGGAAATAATACCGGTCATCGTACATGCGGCTGACATGCACCAGCCCTTCCACAGTATTGGGCAGCTCCACATACATGCCATAGGAAGTGATTCCAGTGACAATGCCTGAGTACATTTTCCCGATGCGCTCCATCATGTACTCTGCCTTCTTGATCTTTACGGTTTCCCGCTCTGTCTCTTCCGCTCTACGCTCCAACAGGCTTGACTGCTCTGCCACAGAGGGAAGAAGCTCTGTATAGTGGCGGATTCTCTCTGGCGTCATCTCTCCCCTGAGAACTTCTTTTATAATCCGGTGAATCTGAAGATCCGGATATCTCCGGATGGGAGACGTAAAGTGGCAGTAATATCTGGCCGCCAGTCCGAAATGACCGCTGCACTGCACTGTATAGGATGCCTGCTTCATGGACCGAAGAGTCATGCGGCTGATCACTGGCTCCTCCGGCGTGTCAGCGACTCTTCCCAGAAGCTTCTGAAGCTCCTTTGGGTGTATCTCGTCTGTAATCCCCTTGATCCCGTAGCCAAAATTCCGGATAAAGGCGGCAAGTTTTTTAATCTTCTCCGGATCCGGCGTCTCGTGTGTCCGGTAGAGAAAGGGGATTTCCTGCCAGTAAAAATCCTCTGCCACCGTCTCATTGGCCGCCAGCATAAAATCTTCAATCAGCATGGTGGTCCGATTCCTTTCGTAAGGCTTTATTTCCACCGGAACGCCTTTATCATCCAGCACCAGCTTCGCTTCCGGAAAATCAAAATCCAGAGAGCCTCTCTTTTTCCTTTTCGCTCTTAAAAGAGCCGAAAGGCTTCCCATCCTCTGCAGCGTGGGCACAAGGGGCGCGAATTCTCTCATAAGCCCCTGGTCCGACTCTTCCAGGATTGCTTTTACCTGGTTGTAGCTCATCCTCCGGTTGACCCGGATCACAGTCTCCGCAATTTCATGAGAGAGGATCTCCCCTTTTCTGTCGATTACCATCAGACAGCTGAGTGCAAGCCTGTCCTCCCCTTCGTTCAGGGAGCAGATGCCGTTGGAAAGCTTCGGCGGAAGCATGGGAATCACCCGGTCCGGCAGATACACGCTGGTTCCCCGGTTCAGCGCTTCCCGGTCCAGGGCCGTCCCCTCCCGCACATACTCTGACACATCCGCAATATGCACTCCTAGATGATAACAGGTTCCATCAAAGTCCAGGGAAACCGCGTCATCCAGATCTCTGGCATCTTCCCCGTCAATGGTAACCATCGGCACTTGTCTAAGATCCTTCCTGCCTTTCCTCTCTGTCTCAGTGACACGCTCCGGTGCCCGGGCCGCTTCTCTCTCCGCCTTAAGCGGAAATTCCACAGGCAGTCCGTTGGCGCACAGCACAGAAAGAATATCTGTCCCCGGATCCTTGCTGTGCCCGATAATCAGGTCTACCTTCCCTTCCGGGTTCTTTCCCTTCTCTTCGTACCGGGTCAGCGTCACCAAAACCTTGTGCCCCTGCATAGCTCCCAGGCTGTTTTCCTGTGAAATAAAAATATCGCTGGTAATTCTCGGATTATCCGGGACCACAAAGCCATAGTTTTTCCGCTTCTCATACGTTCCCACCAGCTGATGCAGGCCGTGATCCAGAATCCTGATGACGGTTCCCTCCTGGCGCTTTCCGTCTGCTCTCTCACCGAGACGCACCTCCACCGTGTCCAGATGCATAGCCAGGCCAGTTCCCTCCTGGGGAATAAAAATATCTTCCTCCCGGCCTTCCGCCTGCACGAAACCAAATCCCCTGGGATGCGCAATAAATGTCCCCGTGACGGTTCTGCTGGCTGCCTTTCTGTACTTTCCTCTGGGTGAAACCTCAATCTTTCCCTCTTCCAGCAGGCTTTCCAGAATCTTCTGCAGCTCCTCCCGTTCTTCCTTTGGGATTTGAAGAAGAGAAGCGATCTCCTTCTTCTTCATGGGCACATACTGTTTATCACAAATCAAATCATAAATCACCGCCCTGCGGCGTTCAAACTGTTCTTCCGTCAGTTCCATATCTCCTCCCGTAATCAAATTCAAAATATAGGAATCATTTTAAAATCCTCTATTGTCAAAAAGGGTTTTCCGCATGCATCACACGCGGAAAACCCTCCTGCATTCCTCTCTGTATGTCAGATCCTTCTCTAAAAGTTCAGATTTAAAATAATAGCCAGCGCTACAAAAGCAACTGCCAGAATCGTGGTAAACTTTACCAGATTTCCTTCAATAGAACGGCCCTTATTTTTGCTCCAATAGGTATCTCCCATACCTCCGATTGCTCCCAGCCCGTTTTCTTTTCCCTGCTGGGCCAAAACGATAACACTCAGTGCAATGCAAACTAATATAAAAATAATCGTCAGGAAAATTCTCACAGTGATCCACACCTCCTATGTCAAACATAGATATTCTAGCACAGGTTCCGTGGGATTTCAACTGTTTTTTCACTGAAAAGGATTTTCATACGTCGCGAAAAATCCTATATAGTCTTCAATTCTCAGCAGCTGGTTGTATTTTGCCACCCGCTCTGTTCTGCAGGGAGCTCCTGTCTTAATCTGGCCGGCGCCCACTGCCACCGCGATATCCGCGATCATGGTGTCCTCGGTCTCGCCGGAGCGGTGGGAAATCACCGTCCGGTACCCTCTGTGCTGGGCCAGGGTGATGGTGTCGAAGGCTTCCGTCAGCGTGCCGATCTGGTTTACCTTCACCAGTATTGCGTTTCCCGCTCCTTTCTCAATGCCTTCCCTGAGCCTTTTTTCATTGGTCACGAACAGATCATCTCCCACCAGCTGAACCTTGTCTCCCAGCCGGCGGGTAAGCTCCGCCCAGCCTGTCCAGTCATTCTCATCCAGTCCGTCTTCGATAGAGGCAATGGGAAACTGGCTGCAGAGCTCTTCCAGATATCCGATCATCTCCTGCGCCGTGCGGCAGACCTCCGTTCCTTTCATCCTGCTCTCACCCGGGAAAAAATAAGCTCCCTCTTCCTCCTGAAAAAGCTCGCTGGCTGCCGCGTCCAGGGCGATCACAATATCCTTCCCCATCTGGTAGCCGGCTTTCTCTGTGGCTTCCGAGATCAGAAAAAGCACGGCCGCCGCGTCCTCCAGATCCGGCGCGAATCCGCCCTCATCGCCGACGCCTGTGCTCAATCCTCTGGCATCCAGTATCTTCTTCAGTGTATGATAGATCTCCGCGCACATCTGAAGACCGTGGGCGAAGCCTTCCGCTCCCACCGGCATAATCATAAATTCCTGAAGGTCTACGGTATTGGAAGCATGAGCGCCTCCGTTCAGAATATTCATCATAGGAACCGGCATCTGATGGGCGTGCATTCCCCCCAGATACCGGAAAAGAGGAAGACTCAGGCTTTTGGCCGCAGCGCTGGCTGCGGCCATAGACACTCCCAGGATAGCATTGGCCCCCAGCCTTTTCTTGGAAGGCGTGCCGTCCTCCCGGCAGAGGATCCGGTCAATAGCAGCCTGTCCGTAAACATTTTCCCCGATTACCGCATCTGCCAGAACTGTATTCACGAAGTGGCATGCCTGTTCCACTCCTTTTCCCCCGTATCTTTCCTGTCCGTCTCTGAGTTCCACAGCTTCATACTGACCAGTTGAAGCGCCGGAGGGCACTGCCGCCCTTCCGACGCTTCCGTCTTCTGTCATTAATTCCACTTCAACAGTAGGATTCCCTCTGGAATCCAGAATTTCTCTCGCATATACATCTGTTATAGGCATATAATTACACATCTTGCAACCTCCTGTAAGGATCTCGTTTCACTGCAATAGTATTTCCCATAACAGAATCTTTCACACCTTTATCCCGGCTTTTCCAGACAATTCCTGAAAGCTCTGCCTGTTTCTCTGTGGACTATGAAATTTTTTACCGGAACCGGATGATATATCCCACGGTGGTTCCCGACATATTAATAGTGGCGCCTGGGCCAAAAGAGGTAAATGCCCCTTCGCTGCTGGAATAATTAGCGCCCCTCCCCGCGTCGTACCAGAGACCGTTTCCCGCGTAGACGTTTGTATGCTGATATTCTACCCAGGTGCAGATGTCTCCCGGGAGAAGATTCCCTTCCGCCAGAAGCTGGTTCGGCGTCTTATATACCGGGATAATGTCACAGTATTTCCGAAGCTGTGCTTCCACATCTCCTCTGAACTGAATTCCGCCGCCCACAAGGCCCCAGAAGTTCTTGGAGTCGATGACGCCCATCTCTCTCAAGGCCCATCTGGGAAGCAGCGCGCAGTTGCAGTAAGTCACTCCCTTAGATCTGGAGGCGCTGTACGCCGCGCTCCAGGTACTTTTCGCCAGAGAGGATGAGTTGGAATATCCCCATTTAATTCCATTCTCCCGGTCGGCCTTCACCTGGTCAGAATATTTCTGGAGAATACTCAAAAATTTCTTAGCATTGGCTGTCCCAGAACCGACTGCTGCCGAAGAGGAACTTCCCTTTTTTTTCACTGTGACAGTACAGAACAGCGTTTTCTTTCCATCTACCCTTCGAGCCGCGATCACAGCACTCCCCGCAGCCTTCGCCGTCAGCTTCCCGCCGGATGACACGGAAACGACAGCCGGCTTTGAACTTCCCCAGGTAACACGGACACCGTCCGGCGTGGAAGCTTTCAGTGTGGAGCTCCTGCCCGCCTCCAGAGTGAGCTTCGTCTTGCTGAGGGTCAGCAGCTCTTTCCCAGAAGACGCTGCAGAGGAACTGCTCTTCTTTGCCTTCACCGTAATCTTGCACCTGGCGTATTTCTTGCTTCCATCCTTGGCCCTGGCGGTAATCACAGCGGTTCCTGTGCCCACGGCCTTTACCTTTCCCTTGGATGTAACGGTAGCTACTTTTTTATTGCTGGTGGTCCAGGTCACAGCCCGGTTATTGGCATTCGTCGGACGAACCGTCGCCTTCAGCGTAACGCTGGAACCCTTCGTAAGAGTCTTGCTCTTGGCGTTCAGCTTTACGGAGGTCACCGGCTGTTTGACCGTAACCTTGCAGCGGTACCGCTTTGAGCCTACTTTCGCGGTAATTACGGCGGTTCCCTTTTTCTTTGCCGTCACTTTTCCGCTGCTGTTTACTGCAGCCACAGACTTTTTGGAGCTGCTCCACGTAACCTTCCGTTTTGTTCCGGAAACCTTAAGCCGATAGCTCTTCCCTTTGCTCATTGTGATTTTTGTTTTATTCAGCTTAATTTTAGAGGCTGCGGAGGCCGAAAGCGGCACGGCCAGCAGCGCAATCAATAAAAACAGCGCAGTTCGGAGTATCCACTTCTTTTTTCCTGCATTCATAAACTCTTCCTTCCCTTTCAAAACGATTTAGACAGAATCTTTTTACCATATTATATCGTACTTCCCAAAAATTTCAAATATTATTTTACAATTT
>DVGK01000005.1 GCA_018712785.1 Candidatus Choladousia intestinavium
AACTATGAAAGATGGCGAGCCGTGTACATCGAGAGGTGTAAGCACGGTTCTGGAGGGGGTTACGCCAAGACCACGGACGAAAGGAAGTATGGCGTGGCGTTTCCTACCTTATGAGCTTTACACAATCATGCGTTACCTGCAGTACGATACCCTTCAGGAGATGGGCCTGGGGCATTTTGATTCCTGGGCCGCCGCTTTTGGAGAGACAGTGACGGCGATTGAGTTATCGCCGGAAGGGACGGGCTACCGTGCAAAAACACGGTTCGCCCGTTTTTTTAATCTTCCGGAACTGATCGCCCTGTTTAAAGAATCCGCTGATATTCAGACGGCGGATATGCTGAATCTCCCTGTGCCGGAGGCAGAGTACATCAATGAGGTATTGAAACCCAGTCCGGAGCAGGAAGATCTGGTTAGTACCTTTGCTGATCGGGCAGAAATGGTACGCTCCGGCGCTGTGGAACCACGCGAGGACAATATGCTGAAAATTACCAACGACGGGCGTAAGTGCGCACTGGATCAGCGGCTCATCAACGATATGCTCCCGGACTACCCGGACAGCAAGGTAAACCGTTGTGTGGAAAATGCCTTTGACATCTGGCAGGAGACAGTCCAGAACAGGTCTACACAGCTCATCTTCTGTGACCTTTCCACACCGAAAAATGACGGCTCTTTCAATGTATATGATGATGTGCGGGAAAAGCTGGTGGCAAAAGGGATTCCCAGGGAGGAAATTGCTTTTATCCATGAAGCCGGGACAGAGACAAAAAAGGCAGAACTGTTTGCAAATGTACGCTCCGGGAAGGTGCGTATCCTGATCGGCTCCACGCCAAAACTTGGGGCGGGAACGAATATTCAGGACAGGCTGATCGCTCTCCATCATCTGGACTGTCCCTGGAAGCCGGCGGATCTGGAACAGCAGGAGGGACGTATTCTCCGGCAGGGAAACCAAAACCAAAAGGTGAAGATCTTCCGGTATGTGACGGAAAATACCTTTGATGCATACATGTGGCAGATTTTGGAGAATAAGCAGAAATTCATCAGCCAGATCATGACTTCAAAAAGTCCAGTCCGAGCCTGTGAGGACGTGGATGATGCAGCACTGTCTTATGCGGAGATCAAGGCCCTTGCCACAGGAAATCCCTATATCAAGGAAAAGATGGATCTGGATATTCAGGTGAGTAAGCTGAAGCTGATGAAAGCGAACCATACCAGCCAGAAGTACCGCCTGGAGACGGATATTGCAAAGAATTATCCTATGCAGATCACAGCGGCGAAAGAACGGCTGGAAGGGCTGAAGGCGGATGCCCAGGCGGTAAAGCCATTGTTGGAAAATGGAAAAGAAGAATTTTCTATGACCATCGGAGGTAAGGCTTATACCGACAGGAAAGAGGCAGGAACGGCGCTGATCGCTGCCTGTGCAGGATTAAAAGCCGTGAAAACTTCCGGACAGGTCGGGGAATTTTACGGTTTCCAGATGAGTGCGGAGTTTGACAGCTTCAACCAGAAATATATGCTGACGCTGAAACGCCAGTGCAGCTATAAGATTGAAGTCGGGAAGGACACCCTGGGAAATTTGCAGAGGATCAGCAATGCTTTATCTGGGATTGAAAGGAAAGTGGCAGAGACACAGCAGAAATTGGAAACCCTGCAGCAGCAACTGGAGACAGCGAAAGAGGAAGTGGCTAAACCATTTGAAAAGGAACAGGAACTGGCGGAAAAGTCTGAGCGGCTGGCAGAACTGAACGCTCTTTTGAATATGGATGAGAAGGGCCCTGCTGAAGCACTTAGTGCAGAAGAAGTGACGGAGGCAGCGGATCAGCCGAGAAGCCCTATGAATTACGCCGGAAGGGTGGCGGACGAAACGATTGTTGCGGACAGCTCCCGCAGGCCATCGGTTCTTGGAAAGCTGAAAGAAGCCCAGGAGCGGATTGCAGCCGGACAAAAGAAGCAAGAGAAAATCCATAGGAAACTGGAACCGCAGTTATAAAAGAGCGGATTGTTAATAAGAACATGATCCTGCCGGGAAACCGGCAGGATTTTAAGGAGATTATTATGGCAGAAAAAGACAGAAATCAGAGAATGAAAGAAATTACGGAACGGTTGGAGCAGGGCGTAAAGGATATATTCACATCAGAGATGTATGCGAATTATCTAAGGACTATGTCACAATTCCATAGCTACAGTTTTAATAATACTCTGTTGATCCACTTGCAAAAGCCGGAGGCAAGCCTGGTGGCAGGGTATCAGACCTGGCAGAAAAAATTCCACCGACAGGTAAGGCGGGGAGAAAAGGGAATACAGATCATTGCCCCGGCACCGATCCGGACACGTGAGGAAATAGAAAAAGTCGATCCGGCGACCATGGAGCCGGTGTTGAAGCCGGACGGAACCCCGGAAATGGAAGAAGTGGAGTACACCATTCCACGTTTCCGTGTTACCACAGTATTTGATGTTTCCCAGACAGAGGGTGAACCTTTGCCGGAACTGGAGACACCAGAGCTGCTGGGCAGTGTGGAGAATTATGAAATATTTATGCAGGCAATCCGGGATATTTCTCCGGTGCCGATCCGCTTTGATGAAATTGAAAGCGGGGCAAAGGGATATTACAGCAGTGTGGATAAGGAAATTGTAATCCAGGAGAGCATGAGCGAGAGCCAGACCATGAAAACCGGTATCCATGAAGTCACCCATGCAAAACTCCATGACCGTGACATTATGGAGAAAATGGACGAGAAAAAAGACCAGATGACCAGAGAGGTAGAGGCAGAGAGCGTGGCATATACGGTCTGCCAGTATTTTGGACTGGATACGTCAGACTATTCCTTCCCCTATATTGCCGGGTGGAGCAGTGACAAGGATATGAAAGAACTTCGCTCTTCTATGGACACAATCCGCAGGGTTTCCGGAGAATTTATAGACCAGATGATGAACAGGATGCAGGCAATCCGGCGGGAAGCGCAGCGGCATCAGGAGAACGCCCTGTTTGAAGAACCGCAGGACAGATATGGGATTTACCAGCTTCGTGAGGACGGTGACGGAGCTGCCTACCGTTTTATGGGAATGGCGTACCTGCAGGCAGAAGGAATGGCGGTGGATGGCGCTGATTATCAGTTTGTTTACGGAGATGAGCTGCAGGAAGGAGATACACTGGAAACCCTATATACAAAATTTAATATGGATCATCCGGCAGATTATACGGGGCATTCCCTGTCGGTGAGCGATGTGGTGATTCTGAAAAAGGATGGGGAGCTGACCGCCCACTATGTGGACAGCTTTGGGTATCAGGAGCTGCCGGAGTTTGTACAACAAAGACAAAAGATTCAGGAAATCCAGGCAGAGCAAAAGACATATCCGCCCCTTTACCTGTCGGATCTTTCCTATGCTTCGGAGCATGAAAATGCAGATGCGTATCTGGATTCCCGGAAGCTGAACCTGGAATGTAAGCAGGCGATTGAAGCGTCGATTGGTAGTCATTTTGACGGATACCATCTGGAACAGAACGCTGCGGCTGATGTGGTGGAGGCATACGGAGCAGAGAGAGTATCGTTCGTTCTTGCCTGTACTGTCCAGCATCTCAGATCCGACGGGCGGTTTTCAAAAGGAACAAAAGAATGGGCGGATGGATTTATCATTCCGGAGAATTTCAGCCGTGGCATGGATCTCAATGCGGATTATATTGTAACGAGCCATCCCGCAGTGCTGGACGGATTTATTGACCTTGCCCGGAAAGAAATGGGGGATCAGGAACGGGAGAAAGAAAAACCTGTGGAACAGATTAACCCGCAGACAAAAGGACTTCTGGTGGAGGGGCATTTTGGCACATGGCACACGGCAGAAGAGAGGGAAATCGCCGGAGAAACTTTCTTCCGGATGGAGCATGACGAATATGGTGATACCGTGGCAGGAATTATCATAAATGCAGACGGAAAGCTGGTAGCAGAGGACTTGGAACATGGATTTGATACCGGCGCTATGGAAGCGATTACGGAGTATTTGTATGAGAAAGTACCAGAGCCATTTATTAAACAATTCTATGTGGTAAATGACGCTTATGGGATAACCACAGAGCCGGAGTATCAGTTTTTCCATACCCTGGACGAAGCCATTAGTGCTTATCATCAGCTTCCAAATCATCTGGAGAAACATTTAGGCATGGAAAGTGCTGAACCGGTTCCGTCAAGGATGACATTGCTAAAATGCAGAAACGGGATCGACCAACTGGAAGATATAGAAAAAAGTTCTCTCAGCGGAAAGTGGATAAATCAGGAAGTGGCACAGGCGCAGAGAAAAGTAGAGCTTTATCTGGATAACAGGGATACCGAAGTTGCTTATTGTCTGGGTGATGTGCAGCGCTATTTCTTTATCCAGACAGGGACAGAAGGGTATGATTATACAATTTATGACGCCGGTTTTAAAGAGATTGACGGAGGGATCTTTGATAATATGGATGTTTCCATGGAAGAGGCGGTTACGCAGATCCTGGACGATTATGGGCTTGCACAGAAAAGACGTGAGGTGATCGACTGTGAAAATTTCCTGGATAAAGTACAAGAAGCAGAAGTTACCCACGAAACAATACAGATGGCAAAGCCGTCTTTCCAAAATCCACGGATACTGGCGGAGGAACTGGATCAATTCCAGTACGACAATGATTTTTATGAATATCAGGATCAGGTGGAAAACCGGGAGACACAT
>DVGK01000053.1 GCA_018712785.1 Candidatus Choladousia intestinavium
AATAATTATTCTGGCACATAAGGGACATGGCTTTGCCCTGTGAATAGAGTTATCCTTTGGATTTATACCAGTCAAATACAAATCTGCGCCAATCGTCACTACTGTTTTAGTCTATTATAACACCTCAAATATTCTCCGTCACTTTCTTTCTTGCATATAAAAAAAGAGAGCGGAAGATCAACTGTCCGCTCATTTTCCAAATGTTTTATATGATACATTACTTCCCATCATCTCACATCCAAATGCCAAAACCGCCCTTACTTATGATACGGTTCCCCCCGCATAATCCGGAAGCTCCGGTAAATCTGCTCCAGAAGGATCACCCGCATAAGCTGATGGGGGAAGGTCATGTCTGAGAAACTGAGCTTTTCATCGGCTCTTGCGAGGACGGCCTCGGATAGGCCCAGGGACCCGCCGATGACAAAGCAGAGATGGCTGACGCCCCGGACTGTAAGCTGTTCCAAATGCGCCGCCAGCTCCGGGGAGGTTCTGCGTTTCCCCTGAATGGCCAGAGCGATCACATAGGCGTCTTCTTTCAGAGCAGAAAGGATCCTCTGACCTTCCCTTTCCTTAATCTGCTCCTCCAGAGCCTGGGAAGCTCCTTCCGGCGTCTTCTCGTCAGGCACTTCCAGTATCTCCAGACGGCAGTATCTGCTCAGACGTTTGCTGTATTCCCGGACAGCATCCGTGAAATACTTCTCTTTTATTTTTCCTACTGCGATCACTGAAATTTTCATTTTGGATCCTTTCGAATACGTAAGTATTAAAAAGGCTGCCCTGCTGTTCTACTCCCTCAATCATACAGAAGAGAAACCAGCGGCAGCCCTGCTCTGTTATTTTATCGTGTTTACTTACTGCTTAAGAAATCATGGATACCCTTTGCGGCAGCTTTTCCGGCGCCCATAGCCAGGATTACAGTGGCTGCGCCTGTCACAGCATCACCGCCTGCGAATACGCCCTCCTTGGAAGTCTGTCCGGTGGTTTCGTCCGCAATGATACATTTTCTGCGGTTCGTATCCAGACCAATTGTAGTAGAGGAAATCAGCGGATTGGGAGAAGTTCCCAGAGCCATGATTACCGTGTCCACCTCAAGCTCGAACTCTGAACCCGGAATCTCCACGGGACGTCTTCTGCCGGAAGCATCCGGTTCCCCAAGTTCCATGCGAACACAGACCATTCCCCGTACATTGTCGTTCTCATCCACAAGAATTTCCTTTGGATTTGTCAGAAGGTTGAACACAATTCCCTCTTCTTTTGCGTGGTGAACTTCCTCCACACGTGCCGGAAGCTCTGCCTCGCTTCTTCTGTACACGATATGTACGTCGCCGCCCAGACGAAGAGCCGTTGTGGCCGCATCCATCGCCACATTTCCGCCGCCGACTACAGCTACCTTTTTGCCGTGTACGATAGGCGTATCATAATCCTCACGGAAAGCTTTCATCAGATTATTTCTGGTAAGGAACTCGTTGGCAGAGAACACACCCTTCGCGCTCTCACCCGGAATCCCCATGAACATGGGAAGCCCTGCTCCTGAACCAATGAATACAGCTTCATACCCTTCCTCATCCATCAGTTCATCAATCGTGACAGATTTTCCAACAATTACATTGGTCTCAATCTTAACTCCCAGGGATTTTACGTTCTCCACTTCCTTGGCCACTACGTCCAGCTTGGGAAGACGGAACTCAGGAATTCCATATACAAGAACTCCGCCCGGCTCATGAAGAGCTTCGAAGATTGTCACGTCATAACCATACTTGGCAAGATCTCCGGCACAGGTCAGACCTGCAGGACCTGAACCAATGACAGCTACCTTGCGCCCGTTCTTCTGCTCCGGTTTGGGAGGCTGTACGCCATTCTCCCGGGCCCAGTCCGCTGCAAAGCGTTCCAGCTTTCCGATAGAAACCGGCTCTCCTTTGATGCCGCGGATGCACTTGCCCTCGCACTGGCTCTCCTGGGGACATACGCGCCCGCAGATAGCAGGAAGAGAACTGGACTGAGAAATGATCTTATACGCTTCTTCTATGTTCCCCTGTTTTACTTCCTCGATGAAGTCAGGAATATTGATGGATACAGGACATCCCTGAATACACTTGGCGTTCTTGCAGTGAAGGCAGCGATTTGCCTCCTCCATCGCTTCTTCCTGATTATATCCGAGACATACCTCGTCAAAATTTGTCGCTCTTACCTTTGGATCCTGTTCCCTTACAGGAACCTTTTTCAGTACATTTGTGTTTGCCATTATTTGTCACCTCCGCAATTTCCGCATCCGCCGTGATGCGTATCACCCTCCTGAAGCTTCAGAAGCGCTCTGCCCTCTTCTGTCTTATACAGCGTCTGACGCTTCATGGCTGCGTCAAAATCAATCAGGTGGCCGTCAAACTCGGGGCCGTCCACACAGGCAAACTTCACTTCGTCTCCTACCACAATACGACAGGCTCCGCACATGCCCGTGCCGTCTACCATGATGGGATTCATGCTTACGATTGTCTTAAGATTATATTTCTTCGTGGTAAGGCAGCAAAACTTCATCATAATCATCGGTCCGATGGATACGCAGAGATCATAAGTTTTTCCTTCGTTATGAAGATCTTCAATGACCTTTGTAACCATACCGCTTCTTCCATAGGAACCGTCGTCTGTGGTTACATAGAGGTTTCCCGCAACCTCGCTTAACTCCTTCTCCAGAATGACAAGGTCCTTTGTCTTGGCTCCCACGATCACATCCGCCGCTATTCCATGCTCATGAAGCCATTTCACCTGAGGATATACCGGCGCGGTTCCCACGCCTCCGGCTACAAACAGAATTTTTTTCTTTCTGACCTCTTCAAGATCATCGGTACAGAGCTCGGAAGGACGTCCCAGGGGTCCTACGAAATCCCGGAAGGAATCCCCCGCCTGAAGTCTCGAGAACTTCTCCGTAGACGCCCCCACAGGCTGAAATACAATCGTAATTGTACCGGCTTCCCTGTCGTAATCGCAGATCGTAAGAGGAATTCTCTCACCCTTTTCATCTGCCTTGACGATTACGAACTGTCCGGGCAGACAGCGTTTCGCTACACGAGGCGCTTCTACGATCATCTCGTAGATGTTGCCTGCAAGCTTACCTGCTTTTAAAATCTTGTACATACTCTACCTCCATCTTCGCTGCGGGAAAGCTCCCACTGTTGTATCACTGTGTAAATCAAAGCGGGTAAATCTGCCCGGAAACCTCCGCTTCAGAGGAGCCGGACAGGCAAAAATCATCGTTCCTTTGATACACACACCAATGCAGCGTTTCATCCCGTTTCCGTCAGAACCGCCGCTTGATTTTATAGCTTTTAGTATAATGCAATCATATGGAAAATTCAACGGAAAATTTTGCGCTATCCCTGTTCCAGCATGTTCTCAAACTGTTCCATGGACATGAGTATTTTCCTTGGCTTTGTTCCTTCCTCCGGTCCTACCACTCCTGCTTCGGAAAGCTGGTCCATAATTCTGGCCGCGCGGTTGAATCCGATTTTAAATACCCTCTGAAGCATCCCGATAGACGCCTTATCCTTCTCGATAATAAATTTCCCGGCATCTACGAAGAGCTCATCCACATCCTCAGCCGCTTTTGAGGTAGAAACAGCCTGCTGTACCTTAGCCATCTGTTCTTCCATCTTCTCCTTATAGGAAACATCCGTATTTTTATTGATCAGGAAGTCCACCACATCGGATACTTCCTCATCCGATACGAAAGCCCCCTGTACTCGGACCGGCTTCTTATACCCCTGGGGGTAAAAGAGCATGTCTCCTTTTCCAAGAAGCTTCTCCGCCCCGTTCATGTCGATGATGGTTCTGGAATCCACACCGGAAGAAACAGCAAAAGCGATTCGTGAGGGCATGTTTGCCTTAATTAAGCCTGTGATTACGTCAACGGAGGGACGCTGGGTGGCGATAATCAAATGGATGCCCGCCGCCCGAGCCAGCTGCGCCAGTCTGCAGATGGAATCTTCCACCTCTCCGGGAGCCACCATCATCAGATCCGCAAGTTCATCCACGATAATTACAATCTGCGGAAGCTTCTGAGGCTTATTCTCATCCTCTATGTCCCCTATGGATTCTATTTTTTTATTATATCCCTTCAGATCTCTGACCCCGAGCTCAGCAAACTTTCTGTACCGCTCATCCATCTCCGCCACGCCCCAGTTCAAAGCGCCGGCGGCTTTCTTTGGATCCGTCACTACAGGAATATACAGATGGGGAATTCCGTTGTATACGCTGAGTTCCACCACCTTGGGGTCGATCATAATCAGCTTAACGTCTTCCGGATTCGCCTTATATAAAATACTCATAATCAATGTATTGATACACACAGATTTTCCTGAGCCGGTGGCCCCAGCAATCAGCAGATGGGGCATCTTCGCAATATCCGATACCACAACCTTGCCTCCGATATCCTTTCCAGTGGCAAAGGCCAGGCTTGAGGGGTGGTTTTTAAACTCATCTGTTTCCAGAAGATCCCGCAGCATAACAGCGCTGTTTTCACGGTTCGGCACCTCGATTCCGACAACAGACTTTCCTGGTATCGGCGCCTCAATCCGGATATCCGCCGCCGCCAGATTCAGTTTGATATCGTCTGAAAGATTCGTAATCTTACTGACCTTTACACCCTGCTCAGGCAAAAGCTCGTACCGGGTAACAGCAGGACCGCAGCTTGCGTTTACCACCTTAGCCCTGACACCGAAGCTGTCCAGGGTTTGCTGGAGCTTAGCCGCCGTTTTCCGTATTTCCTGCTGCTGTCCGCCTTTTCCGGAACCCCTGCCCTTTTTCAGCAGGCGCAGCGGCGGGAAAACATACTCCTTCTTTACAGCCTGGACGGCCTGAGCCATCTCCTTTTCCACGGAGGCAATGCCTTCCTGAATCTCTCCTGGAGTGGATTTCGGGTTTTTTCTGGTTCTTCCGCTTCCAGATTCTGCTTTCCCGGAGACATCCTCCCCGGGAGGATTTCCCGGCTCCCCATTTACAGCCTTTTGCTTATCGACTTTTTCCACGGCAGAAGGTTCCGGCGCAGCATCCGGTTCCGGCCTGTCCTCTTCTTTTTCCAGCCCCTGGATCTCAAAGCTCTCCAGGTTCTGGACAAGATGCGGCAGTTCTTCATGACTGTTTTCCGGTTCTGCGTCTCTCTTTTCCTCTTCCGACTCATCCGTGTCCAGATTTACCACATATGTTTCCGGCTCATCTGCCATTCTTTCCGCAGAAGGCTCCGGTCCGTCTGACAGGACGGATAAATCCGGCCCGATCTCATGAACCTCCGGTGAAGCTTCCATTCGCCCCTCCAACTTCGTGTCAAAAGTAACTCCTCTGACTTTATGCTCATGACGGCTTCGCACAGGAGGAGTGGGAAAATCTACAGGAATATCAAGCTCCCTGGGATTTTTCCCGCTGTTTCTGAGGGATTTCCCGCCTCTTGCGGATATGCGGCTTCGCCTTCTCTCAGCCTTGGCTGCTTCCTTCAGAATTTTCTCTCTTGGAACTCTCCCGGATATAAATTCTGCTCCGGCCTCATCTTCTGTACACCCGCTCTCCTGTCTCCGCCTGCGCTGCCCGGAATCTTTAGCACTTTCGTAGACCCGGCGGCTCTGCCTGCGCAGCCCTCCGATCAATGATTTCTGAGTAATGAGAATTAAACAAATAATCATCAGGACGGCAAGCGCGACGCCTGTCCCCGCTGTTCCCAGAGCAGGACAAACTACAGAGCAGACAAATCCTCCTGTAACGCCTCCGCCGGTTCGGTATGTAGCGCTTTCCGTATAAATTTGAGACAGAACTGCCTCTTCCTGATAACCGTTTAGAATCAGCTCCGCGAAGCTGGTAACACATAAATATAAGAACACAGCGGAAAAAAACTTAATCAGCGCTGTTTTACTTCCTCTATTCGATATAAGGAAGGCTGCCGCGATAAAAAGCAGAAACGGGAACAGATAGGCCGCCGCTCCGAAAACGCCGAAGCTTACATCGCTGATTACACTCCCGACAAATCCGCCGACGCCAAAGTAACTGATAAAAATAAAAACGCAGGCCGCCAAAATCAGCCAGAGAGCCGCTTCCCGCAGAATCATGGGATTTTCTCCCGTCTGGGTCTGTACAGAAGTCCTGGCTGTCTGCTGTTTTGTCCGTGAGGAAACCGCTTTCGTACTTTGCTTTCCTTTCGCGCCTCCGGATGCCGTCTGTCGGCTGCCTTTCCTGCTCTCTGTCTTTTTAACAGAAGTTTTCTTCACCGTATTGGCTGCCAATCCCTTTGCCTCCTTTAATTCATGCTCCAAGCCGCAGGGTTTTGCCGCCTACAGCAGGAAATGTCCCGCAATGGCAAACAAACCTACAGCAAAACAATAATATGAAAAATAGCTGAATTTCTTGTTCCTTACCACTACCAGCATTGTTTTAATGCAGATATATCCCACAACAGCTGCAAAAACTGTACCGACTGCGTAAATGCCGATCTGCTGCGGGGCTATGGGCTCAGCGATCACATCTTTTACCTCCAGGACTGCGGCTCCCAGAATCGCCGGGATGGAAAGAATAAAAGAATACTTTACCGCGAATTTCCGGTCCAGGCCGCACATAAGACATACGGCGATGGTCGTTCCAGACCGGGACAAGCCGGGCAGAGTGGCGATTCCCTGGGCGGTTCCGATGATAAGTCCCACGGGATAGCTGACTTCCTTGGGCATTTTTCTTCCCTCCCGGGTGTGATCCGCCATCAGAAGCAGCACGCCGGTGATCAGGAGGCAGAGCCCTGGAATCAAAAGCGTCTCACTGGAGAGCTCAACCAGATCCTTTCCCAGGATGCCTAAAACTCCGGTGGGAAAGGTTGAAACCAAAATCAGCACCACAAATTTCCGGTAGCTGTTATGAACAATCCTTCTGTATTTAAGTGAGGTTTTATGTATACGGTTTAAAATGAACAGCCGGAGATTCACGAAAATATCCCGGAGCATCAGCAGGGCTTCCAGGATCATCCTCCAGATATCCTTATGGTAGACTACAAACACAGCCACCAGTGTCCCCAAATGAAGCATAATGTCAAACAGCATGCTTCCGTTCGTTTCGATATGAAAGACGTTCTGAAGAATCGATAGATGGCCGGAACTGCTTACCGGCAGAAATTCCGTAATTCCCTGGACAATCCCCAGAAAAATAGACTCTAATACTGACATATCCTGCCTCCTCCTAAAAGTATAAAATGTGATTCAAAGCACTTTATTATACCAAACTATTTCAGGTGAAACAAGTAAATTTAAGAACTTCAGGCAGCACTCTTGCTCCGAGCACTGCCTTTTGCCGAGTTCTCATTCAAGAATTTTCCGTTCTCTCCTTTTCTTTCTGTATCATACTGTAAAGCTTCCTCATGGCATGGCTGATCCCTCCGACTTCGTTAATCAATCCTTCCCGCACAGCGTCTTCCCCTACAAGAATCGTCCCAAGATCCTTTGTGAGCATCCCGGTATCCAGCATCAGCTCTTCCAGCCGCTCCCTCTTAGCCCCTGAATGATCCGAAATAAACCCTAAAATCCGGTTCTGCATCTGACGGAAATAATCGTAGGTCTGAGGAGCGCCTATGACCGTTCCGTTCATGCGGACAGGATGGATCACCATCGTTCCTGTCTTTACAATGAAGGAATAGTCTGTAGAAACGGCAATGGGAACGCCGATGGAATGGCTTCCTCCCAATACGAGAGACACCGTGGGCTTGCTGACAGAGGCGATCATTTCCGCAATGGCAAGCCCTGCCTCCACATCGCCGCCCACTGTATTCAGCAGAATCAGAAGGCCGTCCACCTCGCTGCTATCCTCAATAGCCGCGAGCTTCGGGAGAACATGCTCATACTTTGTTGTTTTAGAATTTCCCGGAAGGCACTCATGTCCTTCGATTTCCCCGATTACGGTAAGCAGCTGGATCCTGTGGCTTAAGGTTAATTCTCCCGACTCACGTATGGAGTCCCTCTCCTCCTTGCTGTTCAGTTCTTCTGCCTGCCCATCCTGTCTTTCATTTTCCTGCTTCATCTTTACCTCCAGAATCTTTCTTTTGGATAATAGTATGACCAAAACAGGAAAATACATACAGAAAGCTGCCGCGCTCCGCGGCAGCTTTACGTTTTCAGTTCTTCAGAAAGAAATACTTGTCCTGGAGGGTATGAACCATATCCTCGTACAGTTCCCGGCAGTCTTCCAGTTTCTCCTGCTCAATCATATGAATACAGGGAGAAAGATATGTATCCCAAATCCGGCGATAGATTTCTCTCGCGTCTTCCCTGCTGTTAATATGCTTCACAATGGTGGGAGCAATATCATAATATTCCTGAATCAGCGCGTCACCCTGGGGCAGTGAAGCAAGGTACGTATCTCTGTAATCCCTGAGAAGCGTCAGCTCATAACAGTCGTCGCTCTTGCCGAAGGTCTCACAGACTGCTGTGGTAATATAGCAGAATTTTTTGTGAAAGCCTTTCTCAATGTAAGAATATTCCGCTGCCTGAAGATTTGTCTTGGGAAATTCCTTCTTCCAGGCCTCCAGGATCTTGTCTGCCAGAGGCTTTGAAGACTCGCCATGGTATTCCAGAACCATCGGCAGAACAAAAACCGCCATGCCAAGGTTTAAATCCATCAGAACCTTTTCCCTGTCGCCTCGGCGTCTGCACTTGTTTACCTTTGCTGTGGCATGCTCTGCCAGAGCCGTGGCCATATTGATCAGAAACTGTTCTTTGTCGATGACCGTCTTATATCCCTCTTCAATCGCGTCAAAGGTGGGGACATTCTGCTGAAACTTCTTCTGAAATGCCTCAGCGTACACTTTTTTCTTAAATTCCGGCATTGGATTTTCAGAGCAGTCAAGAAGACGGGGCATTCCCTCAATTCCTGTCAGATAGTAATTCATGAATGTCATTCCTCCAAATTTGTATAAACAGCCTGAACATCATCGTCTTCGTCCAGAAGGTCCAATGTCCGGTTCAGCTGCTTCAGCGCCGTCTCGTCCGTGAGGGCCACATAATTCTGCGGAATCATGGTCACTTCCGCGGAAGCCATGGCAATCCCCTGATCCTCCAGCGCCTGACGAACAGTGCTGAAGTCATCCGGAGAGGTCAGGATCTCATAACTGTCCTCTTCTTCTGAAAAATCTTCAGCTCCAGCGTCCAGGGCCGCCATCATCAGATCATCCGGGTCCATACTGCACTCTTCTTTGTCAATAATGATCTGTCCCTTCTGGTCAAACATATAAGAAACGCAGCCCTGGGTACCGATGCTTCCGCTCCCTTTCGTAAACGCGTTCCTTACATTGGAGGCAGTCCGGTTCTTATTATCCGTAAGGGCTTCAACTATAACAGCGATTCCTCCCGGGCCGTACCCTTCATATGTAACGTATTCATAATTCACAGAGGCAAGCTCACCGGAAGCCTTTTTGATTCCCCGTTCAATGGTATCATTGGGCATGTTGTTGGCTTTTGCCTTGGCGATAATATCCCGGAGGCGGCTGTTGTTGGCCGGATCCGGTCCTCCCTCTTTTACCGCGACGGCAATTTCACGACCGATAATCGTAAAAATCTTTCCCTTCGCGGCGTCATTTTTCTCTTTCTTGTGCTTAATATTGGCAAACTTAGAATGTCCAGACATATTGATTGCTCCTCTTTCTCTTCTATCTTCTAAATCTCAGTATATTTGAATATAACATTTTCCTCCCTGTTCGTCAAGGCTATGTAAGCAGCTCAAGGCTTACCTGCAGGGCCTTGTCCACCCTCTGCAGCAATTCCACATCCAAATGACAGACTCTGTCTTTCAGCCTGCGTTTGTCAATGGTCCGAAGCTGTTCCAGCAAAATCACGGAATCTTTTACAATATGGTATCTTCCGGCCTCTATCTCTACATGGGTAGGCAGCTTAGCCTTATTCATCTTCGATGTAATTGCCGCGCAGATCACCGTTGGGCTGTGCTTGTTTCCTACATCGTTCTGAATGATGAGCACCGGGCGGATTCCGCCCTGCTCCGAGCCAACTACCGGTCGAAGGTCTGCGTAAAAAACATCTCCTCTTTTAATAATCACACAATTCACACTCCGATACAAGGATTTTTACTTTCTGTATTTTAAGTATCTCCCTGTTTCTTCCGTCTATACATCTATGTGATTTTAATTTCGCGGATACCCGGTCAAACAGCTATGACTGCGCAGAACCAAAGCCTTTATTCCAGATAAATCCTGGGAACTCTCTTACCTATGTCACATACAAATTCATATGGGAATCTGCCGGATAAGGCCGCCATTTCATCCACCGTAATCCTGGCGCCCCCGTCTTCTCCGATCAGCGTCACTTCCTCTCCTGTCTGTACGTCCAGGCCTGTCACATCCACCATAAACTGATCCATGCAGATCCGTCCGATAATAGGCGCCCTTTTTCCCTGAACCAGTATATATCCCCGGTTGCTCAGGCTTCTGGGATAGCCGTCTCCGTATCCCACGGGAATCGTGGCTACCTTCATAGGCGCCGGCGCCTGGAAGGTGCCGCCGTAGCTTACCAGTGTTCCCGCCGGTATTTCCTTGACAAAAGCAACCTTTGCCTTCCATTCCAGAACCGGCGTAAGCCTTACCGGTTCTCTTGCCACCTCTCCCGACGGGTAAATTCCGTAAATACTGATCCCGGCCCGTACCAGATCCATATTTGCCCGTGGATTCTGCATCAGCGCAGCGCTGTTTGAACAGTGACGTAGAACTCCCTTCAGTCCCAGACCGGATAGTTCTTCACAGAAATCTTCAAATCTGCCCAACTGTGTCATGGTATAAGTCTGATCGGACTCATCTGCCTTGGAAAAATGTGTGAAAACTCCCTCGATCTTAAGATTGGAAAGACAGGAGATTTTCAGGATTTCTTCAGCGCTTTCCCGGGTATCCGCAAAGCCGATTCTGGACATTCCCGTATCAACTGCCACGTGTATAAAGACTGTCTTGTTCTGCCGCATGGCCTCTTCTGATAGCTTCTTTGCCATAGCAAAAGAGACAACCGCAGGACGGATTTCGTTTTCTACAATTCTTTCATAATCCTCTGGGAAGGTATATCCCAGAATCAGAATCGGCTTCTGAATCCCCTGCTCTCTCAGCTCCAAAGCTTCAGATACGGCAGCCACCGCGAACCCGAAAAGATATGGCTTCGGCTCCATCCGTTTCGCGATGGGAACCGCCCCATGCCCGTAGCCGTCCGTTTTAATTACGCCGAACATGCGGGTCCCCTCCCGCAGGTTCCTTTTCATCTGCTCAAAGTTCTCTTCCACCGCATCCAGATGAACGTATGCGGCGGTTCTTCCGTAGTCCTTCATTCTCTCATCCCTGCCCTTCACTTCTTATGTCACTTTTTATGCCGCTGCTCTTTCCTTATTTTTCGGCAGCAGACAGAAACTTCCGCAGCTCTCCTTCCCTAGTGTGAACTGCATTCCTTCAGCACATCGCCCACAGCTTTTGCCAGCTGGCCGGCTGTCATCCCATATTCTCCATATTTCCGGGCAGCCAGATCTCCCGCAAGTCCGTGGAGATAAACGCCCAGGGAAGCCGCGTCAAAGACTGTCATTCTCTGTCCCAGCAGGCTGCACAGAATTCCTGTCAGCACATCCCCGGAGCCCCCGGCCGCCATTCCGCTGTTCCCGGATGTATTGATATAGTACCGCTCCCCATCTGAGACAACGGTTCTGGCATCCTTCAGAACACAGACCGCCCCCCACCTGGAAGCTTCCCTTCCGGCAGCTTCCATAAGATTTTCAAGGATCTCAGCTTTCGGGCTTCCTGAAAATCTTTCCATTTCTCCTATATGAGGCGTCAGGATAATCTTCGCCTCCGTCTCCTTCAGCCACTGTTTTTTCCCGGCCAAAACGTTCAGGCCGTCCGCGTCAATAACCAGAGGTTTCGCGAAATGATGCAGAACGTAGCTCAGGATCTCCTCTGTCTGGGGACTCACACCCATTCCGGGTCCAATCCCGGCTGCATCTGCCCATTTCAGGCTCGCCTGCAGCTTTTCCATGCATTCCTCCGGCGAGGTATATGTGGTAAGCACCGCCTCAGGAATCAGTGTCTGAAGAATCGTCCGGTTGCATTCCTGAGTAAAGATCCGCACCAGGCCGCTTCCGCAGCAGCAGGCAGACAAGGCCGCCAGATACGCGGCTCCTGCCATACAGTGAGAGCCGGAGATCAGAAGCACTTTCCCGTACGTTCCCTTATTGGAATACGGTCGGCGGCCGGCGATTTTTGACAGATCGTCCGGGTGGTACGTAAAGGCACACGGCATGGCATTCTTAAGCCCGTCTGCGGTAATTCCGATGTCTCTGCGTGTCACTTTTCCGCAGTATTCCGCTCCCGGGTATAAAATCTGGCCCAGCTTCCGGTAAGCAAAGGTGACGGTAAGATCAGCCCGCACGGCCGTCCCCAATATCTTTCCGGTATCGGCGCTGACTCCGGAAGGGATATCCACAGCTGCCACGGATGCACTGGTCTGATTGATCCACCGGATCAGATCGGCGTACTTTCCCTCAATGTTCCGGTTAATTCCGATGCCGAACACGGCATCTACAATAGTAGTATATTCTCCATCCCGAAAGTTGCTGCAAGGTTTTATTCCACAATTTCTGCATATTTTCATCTGCAGACGTGTTTCTTCTGTCATAGAAGCTTCTTTTCCCACAAAAGCGACGGAAACTCTTACGCCTGCTTCGTCCAGGAGCCTTGCCACAGCCAGGCCGTCTCCACCGTTATTTCCGGATCCGCAGACCACCAGAACCGATGACAGATCCAGATTTTCCCTGAAAAGCTCTTCTTTCACGGCCAGTGCCGCCCGCTCCATCAATACCATGGATGGGATTCCGATTTTCTGGATCGTGTCGCCGTCACACTGCTTCATCTGAGAAGCATTCAATAAAAATTCCATAAACCCCTCCTTGCGCAGCAGATAATACTTTCAATTGCCCTAAATGAAAAACAAGTCTGCCGTCAAACTTATCTCTGTCTTAGAGAAGCCCTCCGGCAGACCGCGCTATAGCTGCAGACTTATTTTTTCGGATGATTTAAATTATAGGAAAGCTGCATAAGACTGTCAGAGAGATGAACATTTTCAACTACTACATTCTCCGGCAAATGCAGATCCGTATGGGCAAAATTCCAGATGGCCTGTATGCCGTTTTCCGCAAGGACAGGCGCTACTTTTTCCGCTCCTGTTTTGGGAAGGGTCAATGCCGCGATCTGAATTTTATTCTCCCGCACAAACTCAGGAAGTTCATCCACCATCCGGATCTCAATTCCTCTTACCGCCACTCCCTTCAGTCTTGGGTTTATATCAAAAATACCTTTAATCATAAACCCTCTTTTTTCAAATTTTACATAGTTTGCCAAAGCCTGTCCCAGGTTGCCTGCTCCTATAATCACCATACTGTAGGTCTTGTCAAGCCCCAGGATTTTACCGATCTCCTGATACAGATATTTTACGTTATAGCCGTACCCCTGCTGTCCGAACCCTCCAAAATTGTTCAGATCCTGACGAATCTGTGAAGCAGTTACATTCATCATATCACTTAGCTCATTGGAGGAGATTCGTTCTACCTTTGCTTCAATCAAGTCACCCAGATAACGGTAATAACGGGGCAGCCGTTTTACGACAGCCTTGGATATTCCATGGTCTTCCACCGTCTCTTCTCCTCTCTGTCACGTTTTCGGCATCTGTGCCCTTAAAAAACACTTTGCCGAGATTGTTTATATTATAACGAAATGTATTTTTATTGTCAACGCCGGGAAACCGATCTGTAATATTAGATC
>DVGK01000054.1 GCA_018712785.1 Candidatus Choladousia intestinavium
GGAACTGAAAGAAAAGAGTAAAGAAGAGGAGCGAATCGGAATCGGTAAAGGAAGAAAAAAGATCTGCAAAAACAGAACCTGAAAAGGAACATAAAACGTATTCTGGAGAAAGATTCAGGTAAAATCTCAAATGATATTCAGGAAATCTTAGAAGAAGACGAAAACATAGAATTTTCTCAGAGAGAAAATTGTGAAGAAAACAGCAGATCAAAGAAAGAGATACAGATCGAAATACAGAGAAAGCCGTAATAATCATGAGAAAATAGAATCATGATCAAAGTGAAGAAAGAACGATAAGTTTAAATCTTCCAAAACAGACAGAAGAGGATTTTTAAAATAGTCTTTATTTTAAAAAATCCCATAAATCCAAGAAAGGCACAAAAAGATCTGAAGCAGTATTCTGAGAAAGACTAAGAAACAATCACTACAAAGGAGCAGAAGAAAAAAACAAAACAGATCACCATCCAGAGAAAAAAGAATGGAAAGGGTGCCGCGAATACCTGAAAAAGCTGCATGGTTTATAGATTTAAGATCTGTGTGAAGAAACAGAACTCATTTCTATAAAGAACAGGAAATCATAACTCTCCGGTCACACTGTTAAAATAAAAAATAAGCGTACGCTTATAGATAAAACAGAATATAGTTAAATACCGAAGCTGTCTCTTAAAAGAGGCAGCTTCTTTTGATTCAAAACAATAGAAAACATGCGGAACATGTTTTCTATTGTTTTGAATGTCATCTGCGGTCGTCAGCTTTGTTGCGATTGATGAAATCCAGAAAATTTTGTTGGTATATTTTATTCAGAACCTCTTCGGACAATCCGAGTCCGTGCATAATCACAGGCTCCCTCTCCACCACATAGTAGCCGTCCTCCGTAAGAAGATAATCTCCTTTGGTCTCCAGAAAATCCCGGATGAGCTTAACTCTGGATCGGCATTCTTCAATGGAGAGAGGAACGTCTTCCTTACGGATGAGGGCTCTTGCGCCCATATCTGTGCCATAGATAATCCGATTCTGATAGCGGTCTATGAACTGTCTGGCAGTGTCTCCCTGAGCGGAAAGATTATAGTAGAGTTCAATGCCGGGCGTAAGATCAATCCACACGTTTGGATAAGAATCCAATATCTTTGCCAGCCGCTTAAGCTGACAGGATAAAAAGAAAAAATGGGGAAACAGAATTCTTAAACGGGGATGCCTCTCCAAAACATTTAAGATCTGAGTATACTGTTCTTCGTTGTTTATGAAAGTGTCATCATAGAACCAGCCGGCTTTTTTTACATAGTCTGCTACATGTTCTCCGTCCCAGAATTCTTCCGGATCGTTGACATGAAGGATTACCGGAATCTGCTCCTGCTCCAGGCGCCGGAAAAAGGGAGCAAAGGCTTCAGAGTCAAAATCCGGCACAGGGAATGCTTTGCGGACGTCCGGCTTTCCTTCCAGCATTTTGATTCCCGTACAGCCAAGAGCAAGAAGACGGGAAAGCTCTCTGTCAGCACGCTTGGAAAAAGCCGAAGGGGTGAGGCCGGGGCTGTAAATGTTTCGGTCTAATCCGCCAAAAACATACACAGGTATACTGCAGGAATCCCGAAAGGCAAAAGCATCCTCTTCTACAGGAATTGTACCGCCTTTTGGGATACACAGCAGGGCAATTCCTTCCAGGTTCATTTCTTCGATCACTTTTTTCAGCCGCTGCGGACCTACGGAGCGGGAGTAATGAATATGGGCGTCAATCATTGGGAAAATCCCTCCTAATTTCTATGAGAAAAACAGCAGAAAGCATGTTCCGCAAACTCTCCATTATCGTAAATAAAAAGCAGAATCATCATAACAAGTTTTCCCAGACTGTGCAAGAGGCAGGTCAGCGCAGTATAAAGTGAAAGGTTTTAACTGAGAAACCAATCGGGACTTCTGAAAGAGCGTTTCTTTTTTTATAATAAAACCGCAGTAAGGATTTTGCCGAATATACGGGGGATCGCCATGAGTACAAAACAGAAATTAAAAATTGCGGTTGATATTCTGATGACCGCGGCGCTTCTGCTTCTTATGCCCTACGCGCTGATCGGGGAAGCGGCCCATGAATGGATCGGAATGGGAATGCTTGTGCTTTTTGTTCTGCATCATATTCTGAACCATCGCTGGATCAAAAATCTGGGACGGGGAAAGTATACATGTATCCGGGCAGTGCAGACTGTGCTGGCAGCATTGATTCTGATCAGTATTCTCGGGTCTATGGCCAGCGGGATTCTTCTCTCACGCTATGTGTTTGCCTTTCTGGATATCCGGGGGCTGACTGTCCTGGCCAGGAGCATTCATATGTTCTGCGCGTACTGGGGCTTTGTGCTGATGGCCCTTCACCTGGGACTTCACTGGGGAATGGTCACAGGCCTGACAGGAAAGTGGTTTAAAAGCCCCTCTGCGGCCCGGACGCTTTTTGCCCGGGGGATCTCCCTGGCTATTGCCGTATATGGAATCCGGGCCTTTATGGCAAGAGGGATTCCCGGATATCTGCTGATGCAGGTCCACTTTGTGTTCTTTAATTATGAGGAGCCGGTTATTTTCTTTATTCTGGATTATATGGCGGTTATGGGGCTCTTTGTATTTGTGGGATACTATTTCGGCAGGGTGCTTAGAAACAGAAAAAAGAAGGAAAAGAAGTAAGAAAGCGAAAAAAGAGAAAGGATGAGAGAGTATGAAAGCGAAAAAAATCATTTCCATGATGCTGGCTGGTGTAATGGTGATGGGACTGCTGGCAGGCTGCAGCTCCAATGCAGGAGGGTCCGGCAGAGATACTGAGGAAACGGTGCAGAGTGAAACTGAGACTGAGGCTCAGGAAACTGAGACACAGGAAGCGGCAGAAAGTACAGAAGAAGAGACTGTACAGAGCGATACCCAGGAGGAAACAGAAGCTCAGAGCCAGCTTCAAAGTGCTGCCGGTGATACGGAGGCTGCTGCTGATACAGCATCCGACACAGCAAATGTCCTGGTAGTTTATTATTCGGCCACAGGAAATACAGAGGCCGTGGCAAATACAATTGCGGAAGCCACCGGCGGCGATCTTTTTGAGCTGGAACCGGCAGATCCGTATACAGATGAAGACCTGGACTGGACGAACGATGACAGTCGGGTATCTACAGAATATGCCAATGAAGACCAGAGGGATGTAGAACTGGTAGCCGCGACGGTTGACAACTGGGATTCCTATGACACAGTTTTTATCGGGTATCCGATCTGGTGGGGTATCGCTGCCTGGCCGGTGGACACCTTTGTGGAGGCTAATGACTTTACCGGCAAGACCGTGATCCCCTTCTGTACTTCCTCCACCTCTGACATCGGAGAGAGCGGACAGCTTCTGGCGGATCTGGCAGGGACCGGAGACTGGCAGGCTGGTATGAGATTCCGTTCCGGTGTAGACGCGGTGGATGTGCAGGCCTGGGTGGAAGAACTGGGACTGTAATTGGTGAGAATAGAATACTTGGAAAGGTGGGCAGGGTACAAGGTATCCTGCTCATTTTTTGAAGAGACAAAAATAGATTTAGGGGAAGTGACATTTTATCTGAGTATTCTTTCAGATAGATCAGCAGAAGGTTCTGTGATATACTATGGATGAGCAGAAAGCGGAATCTCAGTTAAGTTTTTTGAAAGGTTGTGAACTGGATGATTAACAATGAGATCAATGCAATTAAAGACAGGATCTGTATGACTATCATGCCGAAACGAATCTATCTGTTCGGTTCCTTTGCAAAAGATAACTATAATGAGGACAGTGATTACGACTTTTATGTTGTGGTTCCTGATGATGCCGGGAACAAAATAGAACTGTCCCAGAAAGCATATAAATCCCTCCGAGGAGTGCGGAAACGTCCGATAGATATTGTTGTGGGCTATGAATCGTCTTTTGAAGAAAGAGCGAAGGAAAATACCCTTGAAAAGGTCGTAAAGCAGGAGGGTGTGCTGTTATATGAAAAATGAAAAGATTTTAAAAGAGTGGGTGAGGCTATAGAAAAGCTATTGAAAGGTGTTTTGATTTCCAGAGGAGTTACGATTAAGAAGACACATGATCCCGGACTATTGGCAGAAATGCTGCAGGAATACACAGAAGTGGACGAAAAGTATCTTGAGTTCCTATGAGTGGGAGGGAGCCAGGAACGTAGTGATTGCTGTACAAAAATAAAGAATTCAGAAAAAGTTCATTTTGTGCTGTGTTGCTATTTTATCCCGGATGGCATATAATAAAGTTACACAAGGAATAATATTGTGACAAAATAAAGAAAGAACCATGAGCAGTAAGGAGGTGTCATTATGGCTACATCAAGTATTTTTGCGAATTTTAACATCACGGATAAAAAGACAGCGGAAGACTTCGTTGCCGCATTGGATGCCTCGGCCCATGACCCGAAAAGAGTACCGGTTTCGCCGGTGAAACCTCCTTTGACGGATCATGCAGCCATCCGGGCATTCCTGGCAAAGAGGAACGCGAAAAAGTGATGGAATATACGGTGATTAATATACTGGATTTGCTTGAAACGGTCGGAGAGGAAGAGATTGGAAGTATCCTCTCCGATTTTTCCTGTCCGCAGAATCCTGAAATATCCTGAAATTGAAAACTTTTTACATAACAATGCGGTAGAGTTTGCAAAGAAAAAAATGTCGATCACACACCTTGTTTTTGATGATCATGCGCAGCTTTTGGCTTATTTTACGCTGACCCACAAACCCTCCTATGTAGAAGGGGACCTGCTTAGCAAAACCAGACAGAAAAAACTGTCTATGCATGCCCGGTTTGAAGAAACGGCGCAGGCATACAGTGTGTCGGCTTACCTGATTGCCCAGTTTGGGAAAAACTATGGGTGGAAGGAAGGTAAAGCAATCAGCGGGGATCAACTAATGGACCTGGCATTTGATGTCCTGGAACGTGTCCAGCACCAGATTGGCGGCGGGCTTGTGTTCTTGGAATGTGAGGAGCATGAGGCGCTTTTAAAGTTTTACCAAAATGAACACAACCGCTTCCGGATTTTTGGGGAACGGTATTCAGAGAGAGATCAGGTGAAATACCTGAAACTGCTCCGGTTTTTTTAGAAATAGACCGGTAAAATAGCATATAGTTGGTGGAGACTCCCTGGTTTATCCGGGGAGTTTTGCAATGCATAAGCGTGATAAATAAATAGTATGTTAAGGATACGGGATATGTCCTGTTTTTTTATTCACGAAAAAGGTAGACAATGAAACGATTCTATACAGCCTAAGCGCCAAATAATCATGCGGTCAGAAATAAAATTACCCCAGCTTGCAAGATGGAGTAATTCACTATAATTCACATGCGATTTTTGACAGATTGGAGTTTTTCGCTCCAGGGAGCCAGCTCTCCAAGCTGTTCATCAGTCATCTCTTTTGAGGGCCGGTGTTCCAGAAGAATCTTCAGATATTCATAAACCTTCAGGGATTGTATGATTTTGTGCAAGAGCCGGAAAAGCGCTGAAAGAACGCTGGAACATATCATCCCGTTCATCACAGGGAAATTATACCTGAAGCTCAATCTCGAAAAGACAACAGTAAGCTGCATCAGTAAAGTGAAGTAACATAATTCTCTATTGCTATCGCGGAAACTGTTGTGGGTTATGAATCGCCTTTTGAAGAAAGGGCGAAAGAGAATAACCTTGAAAAAGTCGTAAAGCAGGAGGGGGTGCTGTTATATGAAAAATGAAATAATTTTAAAAGAGTGGATGAAGTTTGCCAAAATGGATTTTCTTGCGGCAAAACATCTGTATGAGTATATGTAGCCGAAATCGCTTTCAAAAAAGAAAATATTTGCTTATGATCTATTTGGTAACTGGAGCAGCAGGATTTTTAGGAAGTCATGTCTGCGATGAGCTGTTGGCCCGGGGAAATCAGGTGCGCGCGCTAGTCCTCCCAGGAGATAAAACTGTAAAATATATCCCCAAAGAAGTAGAGATTGCGGAAGGAAATCTTTGTGATATATCTTCCCTTGAAAAATTTTTTACAGTACCGGGCGGGAGTACATCCGTGGTGATTCACTGCGCCAGCATGGTCACAACGAACGCGGAGTTCAGCCAAAAGCTGGTGGATGTGAATGTGGGGGGCACCAAGAATATGATTGACCAGTGCCTGAGACATCCGGAATGTAAAAAGATGGTATATGTAAGTTCCACCGGCGCCATTCCGGAGCAGCAAAAAGGCACGCCCATTCGGGAGACGAATCAATTCACGCCCATTGATGAAAAGCGTCAGGTAGGCTGCTACAGTCAGACTAAGGCTATGGCCACGCAGGCGGTTCTGGATGGCTGCAGAGAGAAAGGTTTGAAGGCTTGTGCAGTACACCCAAGCGGAATTCTGGGACCGAAGGATTATGCTATAGGAGAGACTACGGGAACTGTGATTAAGATCATGAATGGGAAGATGCCTATCGGTATGGGCGGCTCCTTTAATCTCTGTGATGTGCGCGATCTGGCTCACGGCTGTGTGGCGGCGGCAGACAAAGGGCGTATCGGCGAGTGCTATATCCTTGGGAATAAGGAAGTGACCTTAAAGGAAATGTGCCGAATGCTCCATGAGGCCAGCGGATGTAAGACTCCGTACTTTTATGTGCCGATTGGAATGGCGTACAAGCTGGCGGAAAAGATGGAGAAGAAAGCGGAAAAAACGGGGGAGAAGCCTCTTATGACAAATTTTGCGGTTTATAACCTGGCCAGAAACAATGAATTCGATTATTCAAAGGCGGAACGGGAATTGGGATATCATACAAGGCCTTATGAAGAAACACTGAAGGATGAAGCAGAGTGGCTGATGGAGCAGGGACTTATCGAAAAATAAAAAAATTTATTTTAAATTGGAGGAGGAGACAGGCATGAAAGACAGTATCATTCGGGAAACGGCAGATGGAACAAAGGAAGTCTTTGTTGAAGGGAAGGAATTCGTGGAGGCAGTGGCGAAGGCCGCGTCTAAGGAAGAACTGAAACAATTACTGAATGCGGGCGGTATTTACGAGTTCAGTGAAGAGGAACTGGAGAAAAGCTATAAGAATCTGGCTCTGTCACAGGATTGGGACGCGATTCTGGAGTTGTTTGAGGATAAAGATTATGAAAGCTGTAAGAGAAAGCTGGAAGCCCATGGCATAACCACCAGCAGGGAGCATTTCGATCTGATCAACGAAGTGATTGCGACAGCTTCGGATGATGAACTGATCCATGAAATCCTTCATATGGAGAATATGGAAAGCACTTTGAAGGCATTGCGCCGGCATGGCTATCATTATATGACAGCGGAATTCTTAAGCCTTGTTCAGGAAAATGCTCTGCATTTCTATGAAGACGCACTTTTGACACCGGAAGAAATCAGAGAGCTTTCGGGAAAGAATTTTTATGAAAGATGCAAAAAGTCCATTAACCTGATGTTCACGCTGAGCAGCATCGCGGGGTTAGCTCTTGGAATCAGCGGTGTGGCGGATCCGGCTCTATTGATCGCTATTGCGGGGGGCGTCAGCCTGATGTTTGGAGAAGAGCAATAGATATATTTTTAACATCGGCTGCCTTAAACCCACCGCCTGCAAAGATGAGAAGAAGGCTCAGTCACAACTACATACTCTCCCTTTTCGAGAGCAAAGCGGGCGCAGAGAGACCAGGAGTTTAGGTCCTCTGATTGTAATATCAAACGGGAAAGTTACAGCAGAAAAAAATAAATGTAACTATTGACATTACAACTGAAGCGTGCTATTTTAATACTGCGAGATGTAACAATGATAATTACAATAATAATTAAAAGGAGGAAATAGAAATGAAAAAAATCGCAGTAGTTTGCGCAAACGGAAAAGCAGGGAGACTGATTGTAAAGGAAGCGGTAGAGAGAGGAATGGATGTAACCGCAGTGGTAAGAAAAGAGAACCAGACCAAGGCACAGCATGTACTGCAGAAAGATCTGTTTGACCTGACAGCCAAGGATTTGGAATCCTTTGACGCAGTGGTGGACGCCTTCGGCGCATGGACAGAAGAGACGCTGCCTTTGCACAGCACATCTCTGAAGCACCTGTGCGATATCCTTTCAGGAAAGCAGACCAGGCTTCTGGTAGTGGGAGGCGCCGGCAGCCTTTATGTCAATCCGGAGCATACAGCGCAGGTAGCGGACGGACCGGATTTCCCGGACGCCTTTAAGCCTCTGGCGGCCGCTATGGCAAAGGCCCTGGATGAGCTGCGGGAGAGAAAGGATGTGTACTGGACCTATATCAGCCCGGCCGGGGATTTCCAGGCAGAGGGAGAAAAGACGGGAGAGTATATTCTCGGAGGTGAGGAGCTGACGCTGAATGAGAAGGGCGAGAGCGTCATCAGCTATGGAGATTACGCAGTGGCAATGGTGGATGAAATTGAAAAGGGCAGCCATATTCAGGAGAGAATCAGCGTAGTGAGAAAATAATCGAAAACACGCTCCGCGAGTTTTCGATGGCCATGGATAAAAGACAAAATGGCGGCCCAGGCCGGGATAAAGAAAACAGACTGGAATTTGGAGGAGATAGCGATGATACGGACGAAGAAAGTCGATTTTTCACAGTTTCTTTGCGGGACGCCTGCCCGGGATTATATTTTTCAGGATACGGCATATGAGGAGCAGGTTAAGCAGGCGGCAGAGCTGCTGAAGAACGCTGACGCTGTGCTGATCGGAGCCGGAGCGGGACTTTCCGCAGCGGCGGGGCTGAATTACGGCGGCAGCCGCTTCAGAGAAAATTTCGCGGATTTTATTGAGAGGTACGGTTCTGCCGCCATGAGGGATATGTACAGCGCGGGATTTTATCCCTTTCCTTCAGAAGAAGAGAAGTGGGGGTACTGGTCGAAGCATGTGTGGCTGAATCGTATCGAGCCGGATGCCCTGTCTCTTTACCGGTCTGTCTATGATCTGGTGAAGGATAAGCCGCATTTTGTGCTGACCACCAATGTGGATCATCAGTTCTGGAAGGCCGGTTTTTGGGATGGAAATATTTTCGCCACCCAGGGAGACTACGGTGAAATACAGTGCGCCAGGGGATGTCATGATAAAGCTTATGATGCCACAGACCTGTTTCTTCAGATGCATCAGGCCAGGAAGGACTGTCAGGTGCCCTCTTGCATGGTGCCCAAATGTCCGGTCTGCGGAGGAAAGATGGCCATGCATCTGCGATGCGACCAGTATTTTGCGGAGGATGAACACTGGAATCAGGCGGCCGGAAGATACGCGTCGTTTCTGAAGGAATACAGGAAAAAGAAGGTTGTGCTTCTGGAGCTGGGCGTGGGCTTCAATACGCCTATTATTATCCGCTTTCCTTTTGAAAAAGATATACGGGAGAACCGGGAGTGGACGCTTCTTCGGCTGAACCGGGACGAAGCGGCAGTGCCGGAGAGCTTTGGAGATAGGGCGGTAGGAATCAATGAAGATCTGGCGAAAAGTATAAAGGATATAAAAACGGCAGCGCAGCTGTAAACCATTAGGTATAGACTGAAAAACGAATGGAGACTTCCTTCTGGCAGGAATTGTTTTATAATTAAGGATAGAAAGAAGACAGGAGGAATGAACTTATGGAATACGCGGTTTTAAATAACGGATTAAAAATGCCCATGGAAGGAATCGGAACCTTTCTTCTTCAGCCGGCTGAGGCGGAAGAATCTGTATACCAGGCTTTAAAAGCAGGATATCGTCTGGTCGATACAGCCAACGCCTATATGAACGAGAAAGGCGTGGGACGGGGAATTAAAAAGAGCGGCGTAAAGAGAGAAGAGCTGTTCATTACCACGAAGCTTTGGGTACAGGACGCGGGCTATGAAGAGGCAAAGAAGGCGATTGAGACTTCTCTTAAAAATCTCGGGCTGGATTATCTGGATCTCTATCTGATTCATCAGCCCATGGGAGATTATATCGGAGCGTACAGGGCCATGGAGGAAGCGTACCGGGAAGGAAAGCTTAAGGCCATCGGTGTGTGCAACTTCTACCCGGCGCGTCTGGCAGACCTCTGTGAGACGGTGGAGGTAAAGCCGGCAGTGAACCAGGTAGAGCTCCATCCCTTCTTCCAGCAGGAGAATGCCCTGGCTCTTATGAAAGAATACGGCGTTCATCCGGAGGCATGGGGTCCCTTCGCGGAGGGAAACCACGGAATCTTTACCCATCCCGTACTGACAAAGATCGGTGAAAAATATGGGAAGAGCGCGGCTCAGGTAGCCCTGCGCTGGAATATCCAGAGAGGGGTAACAGTGATTCCAAAATCTGTGCATAAAAACCGTATGGAGCAGAATATGGATATCTGGGATTTCAGACTGGATGAAGAGGATATGGCGGAAATCGCCAAGCTGGATCTGGGACACAGTGAGATTGTCAATCATGACGATCCGGGCTTTGCGAAGATGCTGCACAGCATGAAAATCCATGAATAAGCCCCTTTGATTCTCTTCTGAAAAAGTCTCATGCTGCTGGCGGACCGTATGTCCGGGACAGTCTGAGTTCTATAGAATTGTATAAAATACTGGTGCAGTGTGTCTTTACTCCTTTCTGGCATGATCGGCGCCAGTATTTTTCGTTCATTCAGAACCGGGAGCCGGCGGTAATGGTATTTTCAGCTTAAATCCGCCGGCAGGGAATCCCGGGAGCGAAGATAGCGGAAAACTCTTCGGAACCTGTCGGCATTATCTCTGGGGCAGACGCAGTAGTACGTTACGCTGGCCTCTTTATCCAGTACAGGGATCGTGATGCGGTCAGAGATCTCCCCGTTCCTTTTCATAACATAATCCGTGGTAAAGGCCGGCAGAGCGGAATTAGCTACCAGCTCTCCCAGAACCTCCATTTCCGTCTGCATGAGAAAACGGGAGGAGGGCATTTTCCGGCGGCACAGATCATCCCAGAAACCGGTCTGGGAGTAGAGAAGAAAGGTCTGGCCGTCCAGTTCCTTCAGGTAGAGTCCCTGGGAGTCGGCCAGGGGGTGTACCGGAGGAAGGGAGATGTAGAGCTGCTCACTGTCCAAAGGACAGGAACAGAACCGTTCCGGATCCGGCTCGTCGTGGAGGATGGCCAGCTGGTAACGGCCTTCGGCCAGATGCTCCGGGAGGCGGGGATCCCCGGTGACCTCCGTAGAAAGGGCCATGCCCTCATAGAGCCGGGACAGGAGGGCGACAAATTCGGGGATCAGGGCCGGAGCGCAGAAGCCTACAGAGATGGTGCGCTTTTTCCGGTCAAAGTCCCTGAGCTGCTGAATCATGGAGGTCTCCTGGAGAAGGAGATTCCTGGCGTATTTTACGGTCAGTTCACCGTTTTCATTCAGAGAAAGACGGCTTTTGTGACGGTCAAAGATTTTTATTTCCAGTTCATCCTCCAGCCGCTGCATAGAACGGCTTAAGGCTGGCTGGGAAATATGCAGCTGTTCGGCGGCGGCGGATAAGGTTCCGCAGTCCGCGAAGGCTACCAGCTGCTCAAACAGATGTATTTCGATCATGAAAATTCTCCTTGAAAATTTAGGCAAATCCTGGTATGGGGCAGACACCCTGTTTCTATTTTACAGGAGGTTCACAGGAGAAGCAAGGAAAAGAGGGAAAGAGGATGCGCGGAATTTTGCTGAAGAACGGGATCCGTATGCCGCTGCTGGGATTCGGCGTGCTGCAGATGAAGGAACACGAAAAATGCAGACAGTGTGTCAGAGAGGCGGCAGCCGCCGGTTATCGGATGTTTGATACGGCTGCTTCTTACGGAAATGAGGAGGCTGTAGGACAGGCGCTGAGAGAGGCTGTGGAAGCGGGAGAGGTAAAAAGGGAGGAGCTTTTTCTGATTACCAAGCTCTCTATTGAAGATACGGAGGAGGCAAAGGCATACAGAGCTTTTGAAGAATCCCTGGAAAAGCTTCAGACAGAATATCTGGACCTGTACCTGATCGGGCAGCCTTATAACGACTATTACGGGGCGTGGAGAGCCCTGGAGAAGCTTTATAATGAGGGAAGGATACGCGCCATCGGCGTCAGCAATTTCAGTCCGGAACGTCTGACGGATCTTTGCCTGAACAGCCGGATTCCGCCTATGGTCGACCAGATCGAAACGCACCCCTTCTACCATCAGAGGGAGGCCCTGCGCACCATGGGAGAGCTGGGAGTGCAGCCCCAGGCATGGGCGCCCCTGTGCGAGGGGCTTAAAAACATTTTTTCCAATAAAACACTGGGCAGGATTGGAAGAAAGTATGGGAAAACAGCGGCCCAGACAGCTCTCAGATGGAATATAGACCGCCAGGATCTTTATTGAACACAGAAAAGACAAAAGAAAATAATTGAGTTTCTTTCCCGGTGCTTTTATAATACCTTTGAAGAAAGATTAACGCTTGAGTTATGGGGAAAGGAGAAGAGTTCAGTGCCGCGGCAAAAAACAGACTGGGGATATATTGACTGGCTGGAGGAAAACATGGATGAGAGCAGAGCCGCCCTGAATGTGGGGGTTGTGACGATTTTCCCTCATGCCCATATGAACCCGCATATACATTTTACGGAACAGGTCATCTACACGCTTCAGGGGACCGGGTACAGCCTAATAAACGGGAAAAAGATCGATATGTCTATTCCCGGGGAAATCCTTCACTGGGAGGCCAGTGTCATTCATGAAATGTATAATGAAGGGGAAGAAGAATTTAAGCATCTGATGGTATCCTGTCCGGACATGGTGAAATTTGACCCGGTTCATCCTGATGGAACGGGAGGCTGCAGCTTAAGCGGTCAGGAGGCGGAAGAGTATCTTCTGGCGGCTGTCAGCGGGACATGCGAGCAGTTTTTAAATACACTTCATTATTCTTACGCGATTTTTAATGCTTCGGGCATGCTGGCAAAGAGGACCAGGGTTTTTCCGGAATTCTGCTGCCTTCACTGTATGGAAGAGATATCCTCCGGGGAGGCGGCCTGTATGCGCCACTGCGTCTGTTATCCCTTTTATGAAGAGATGAGTTTCGAGTGCCCCTACGGAGCTACTGTATTCTGCATTCCCATAGTCTTCCACGGGGCGTTTCTGGGCTATATACAGGGAGGATACGCGCACATGCATATCGTTCCGGAAAGGGAAGTTTATATTATGCCGGAAAGCTCCATTCAGGGAGCCAAGATCCTTCTGCGCCAGATCGCCAAGGCTATGACCGATTACTGCGAGGTCTGCCAGTTTAAAAAGCAGCTGTCCAGGCAGGAGCTGGAGCTTGCGGATACCCATCAGTATCAGGAGGTGCTGATTGAAAATCTGAGGAATGCGGAAAACACTATGACAGACCTGAAGATCAACAATCATTTTCTGTTCAATACACTGAATCAGATGGCGTCCATGGCTCTTGGCGGGGGCATGGTGTCCCTTTATCAGTCCATCCTGGATCTGTCCTGTCTGTTTTCCAGCGCGGTGCGCAATAACAGCAGCATGGTGACCCTGACCAAGGAATATGAATATTTAAACGCTTATCTGAAGCTTCAGAAGCTGCGCTACGGAGAAAGGCTTTTTCTGAACCGGGTGATAGAAACCGATATGGAAGAGTGGAAGGTGCCCTTCAACTTCCTGATGCCCATAGCGGAGAATGCCTTTATTCACGGCTTTTCCCAGGAAGAGGATAAGAGGTTCTCTCTGGCGGTACGGGAGCAGAAAGAGCAGCTGGTATTTGTCATGGAAAATAACGGTACCCGGCCAAGCCGGGAGGAATGCGGAAGCGTTATGAATAAAATGCGGGAAAACTCTTCCCACGGCCTGGCTATGGTTTACCGGAAGCCGTATTCTGTATATGGGGAGAATTTTTCCATCGAATTTGCTCCTGGGGTTCCGGACGGCGTCCGAATTACCATTGCCCTGCAGGCGGAAAGAATTCTGTAAAGGGGGAGGAGCAGTATGATTCGAGCTGTTATCTGTGATGATGAGACTGCCAGCCTGGCCATTATAAAATATCTGATCGAAAGCGAAGGACTTCCGATTCAGATTGTGGGAACCGCCTTAAATGGCCAGAGTGCCCTGGAACTGATCCGCCGGGAAGAACCGGATCTGGCGTTTATGGATATACAGATGCCGAAGCTGAACGGCTTTGAGGTGATCGAAGGATTAGGGAGAACGAAAGTAAAGATCATTATTATCACGGTACACAATACCTTCGCCTATGCCCAGAAGGCGCTGCGGCTGGGGGCCTGTGATATCATTACGAAGCCTATTGGTATTTCGCAGCTTCGGGAGGCCATTGTCAGGGCGGTAGGGTGGAATTATACGGACAACGAGACGCTGAACCAGGCCCTGCGCTATATGTATCTTCACTATGCGGAGAATATAAATCTTAACAGTCTGGCGGAAAGCACCTGCTGTACCTACAGCCACCTGGCTCACCTTTTCCGGAGGTATTTTGATATGTCCGTACTTTCTTATCTTCATAAGATCCGTATCGCGAAAGCGGCCCAGCTTTTAAGAGCCGGCGTCAGCGTCCAGGATGCCGCCTGGCAGACGGGCTACACCAGTATGAATCATTTCTATAAATATTTTAAGCTGTATCAGGGCATGACCCCGGCATCCTACCGGCATCTGAAACTTCCTGAAGCATAAAAACAAAAATGATATATTTTTCAGCAGAATCCGCCATATTTTTATCCTTTCTGTTCGTGCCATAATTTAGAGGAGCAAACGAACAGGAGGGATATTTTTTTGAACGATTTCCTGACAAACCTGAATGACATTTTGTGGAGCATGCCTCTGGTAATTCTGATTCTGGGGGCTGGTCTTTATTTTTCGGTCCGCATGGTGTTTCCGCAGTTCCGGTATCTGAAAGAAATGATACGGATCATGGGGCAGGGGGAGGACTCGGCAAAGGGACTTTCTCCCCTGCGGGCCTTTGTTTTTACTGCGGCCCGGACCGTAGGAGTCGGCAATATCGCAGGTATGGCCACGGCTATCTATTTTGGAGGTCCGGGAGCTGTATTCTGGTTCTGGGTTCTGGCATTGATTGGTTCCGCAGTGGCGCTGATCGAGGCAGTGCTGTCTCAGACTTACCGCCGCACCATGCACGGTGAGTACCGGGGAGGGCCTGCCTATTACATGGAATATGGGATTAAATATAAAAAGCTTGGACGCCTGATGGCCTCCGTATTCGCGGTTTTTACAATTCTCTGCTTTATCTTTCTCGCGCCTACGACCCAGTCCTACAATATTACACAGGGGGTTGCCTCCGCGTTTCATTTGCCGGTACTGGCTGTGGGAATTGTGTTTACCGTGTTTCTGGCTTTCGTGCTTTTGGGAGGACTGAAGCGGATGGGGGATGTGGCTCAGAGAATTTCTCCGGTTATGGCTCTGCTCTACCTTGTAATGGCTCTCATTATTATCCTTATGAATCTGCAGAAGCTTCCGGGTATCATCGCCCTGATTTTCACCTCCGCTTTTGGCACGGATCAGGTATTTTCCGCCATTGCGGGATCCGCGGTTACCTGGGGGATTAAAAGAGGCGTATTCGCCAATGAGGTGGGTGTGGGATCTTCGGCAGTGACAGCGGCTGTAGGGGAGGTAAGCCACCCGGCCAAGCAGGGACTGAGCAATGCGCTGAGCGTATTTATCGGTACATTTTTTGTATGCACCACATCGGCGATTATGATGCTGATTACCGGATGCTACAATGTCAGCGGCGGCAGCGGGGAAATGCTGTATGAGGGACTGCCGGGAGTGGCCTACGGGAATGGTTTCGTATCGGAGGCAATCGATACGGTGGTGCCCGGACTGGGAGCGCCCTTTGTGGCCGTGGCAATTCTGTGCTTCGCCTCTGTGGTGCTGCTGGCGTACTACCTGTATGGGGAGAGCAGTCTTCTCTATCTTTTCCCCAAAAGCAGGAACCTTCCGTGGATTCTGAAAATCTGCTTCCTGGCGGTTGTTTTCCTGGGCTGCGTGCTGTCGGCGGACATGGTATGGACGCTTGGGGACATAGGCCATGGGATTATTGCCTGGATCAATGTGATCGCTCTTCTGATTCTGGGAAATCAGGGAATCCGCATCTTTAAGGATTATGACAGGCAGAAGAAGGAAGGCGTAAAGGAGCCAGAGTTTGATCCGGACGCCCTGGGGCTTGTAAATGTAAGTGAAACCTGGAAGAGAAGCAACAGAAAGCATTCTTCATAAGCTTTCTGATTATATAACAAAGATTAAAAATCATATGGCAGATATGCCAGGAAAGGAAGTATTTATGATGTTGAAAGAGACAAGACGTACAGATCCTGAACTTGCCGGAATTGTGGACAGAGAGCTGATCCGGCAGGAAAAATGTATTGAGATGATTGCTTCCGAAAGCACTGTTCCGGTTCCGGTTATGGAGCTTTCAGGCAGTGTGTTTACAAATAAAACGCTGGAAGGATATCCGGGAGCCCGTTTCCAGGCCGGAGGCCAGGTGGCGGATGAGATGGAGCGTCTGGCAGTAAGCAGGGCGAAAGAGCTCTTCGGGGCAGAGCATGTAAATATTCAGTCCTATTCAGGATCCACAGCCAACTATTCCGTGTTCGCTACGATTCTGAAGCCGGGAGACAAGGTTCTGGCAATGCGCCTGGATCAGGGAGGACATCTTACCCACGGTTCACCTGCCAACTGGACCAGCGGTATGTATGACCATACCTTCTACGGATGCGATCCCGAGACCGGACGGATCGATTACGATGAAATGGAGAGACTTGCCAAAGAGGTACAGCCGAAGCTGATTATCTGCGGCGCCAGCTCCTATCCCCGGCTGATTGACTATGAACGGGTCAGCAAAATCGCGGAATCTGTGGGAGCCTACTCTATGTGCGATATGGCCCATGTGGCAGGGCTTGTGGCGGCCAAGGTAATCCCCAGCCCCATTCCTTATATGGATTTCGTCACCTCATCCACCACGAAAACCTTCTGCTCCGCAAGAAGCGGTATGGTATTCTGCAAGGAGAAATACGCCAAGGCGCTGGATAAGGGAACCTTCCCGGGAGCGCTGGGTTCCATTCATCTTCACACCATGGCGGCAAAATGCTGGAGCTTCCGCTATGCGGCCTCCCAGGAATTCCATGACATTATGGTTCAGGTGGTAAAGAACGCCCAGCATATGGCGGCAGAGCTGATCAAGCGGGGCTATACGGTAGTAAGCGGCGGCACGGACAACCACCTTCTTGTGGTGGATCTGCGCAATAAAGGCGTAAACGGACGCCAGATGCAGAATGCTCTTGAGAAGGCCGGAATTTCCGTAAATAAGCAGGTGGTGCCTTTCGATACGGCTAAGCCCAGCATTACAAGCGGAATCCGCATCGGCCTTACCTCTGTAACCCAGCGGGGACTTAAGGAAGACGCGGTTACAGAAATCGTGGAGATGATCGACCGGGTCGTAAACGCTCCGGAAGATGAAGCTGTGATTGCGGAAGTGAAGGCACAGGCAGAGGCGCTGATTTCCAAGTACCCTCTTTATCCTGCCGGAGCTCTGGAATAAGAAAAATAAGTCCGCAGACAGTCTGAATGAGACATAAATTTTACGCGGAAAAGAACTGCCCCCTGTGCCCGAGCGGACACAGGGGGTTTTGAGTTACTTCAGCTTCAGGCCGTCCCGGAAGGCGTTCCCTACTTTTTCGCTTATCTTCAGATAAGCGTTGTTCACAGGATCAAAGGTGATGGGCTGCAGCTTCGCGGGATCGATCTTTCCCTTTTCATCCAGGATGCTCTCATCCGCGCTGACATTGACGATCTCGCCTACCATGCGGCAGGATTTCGGATCATAGCTGACGAGGCGGCACTCCAGTGCCATGGGCAGCTCGTCAATTAAGGGAGCGTCCACAAAGTCCGATTTAGTCGTATGAAATCCGGCCTTCGCAAGCTTGTCCGGCACATCATTGGCAGATACCACGCCTATATAATCGCACTCTGTTACATGAGCGGCGTCTGCCATGCTCACTGTAAAAGCTTTGCGCTTCAGAATATTTTCTACTGTCTTATGGCCTGCGCTGAGACACATGGAGATCTGCGTGTCATCGCTGATGCCGCCCCAGGCGGCGTTCATGGCGTCGGCGGTTCCGTCTTCGCCATAGCTGGCAATAATCAGGACCGGCTGGGGATACGTATAAGGCTTTGCGCCAAAATTTTTTCTCATAAAAGATCATGCCTCCTACTGTTTCTTGGAATATGGTTTGATTTTATCATTTTCGCGGCAGAACTGCAAGCAAGACAAAAACCATTGTTTTCCGACAGGTTGTTTTTGACAAGGAAATTCAGGTATGATACACTAAAGCCAGGTCTAAGAAAGAAATGATAATGAGGTGAAAAAATTGGATAAATATGAATACAACCTCAAGCTGGAGGAGATAGATAAGCTGGTTGACCAGGGGGACTATGAAGAGGCTGCCAAGCTGGCCGATACCATTGACTGGAGACGCGTTCGGAATGTAAGGACCCTCTGCCTGATCAGTGAGATTTATGAGGCATCCGGAAGACTGGAGGAAAGTAAGAATCTTCTGCTGCGCGCTTACAGAAGATCTCCCTCCGGGCGTTCCATCCTTTACCGTCTGGTAGAGGTTACCACTGCTATGAAACAGTATGACGAGGCTCTTGAATTTTACACAGAGTATGTTCAGGCAGCGCCTCATGATAATAACCGTTTTATTCTCAAATATAAAATTTACAAGGGAAGAGGCGCGGATCCGGAAGAGCTGATCAGCATTCTGGAAGAGTACCTGGGGCAGGAATACACGGAAAAGTGGGCTTACGAGCTGGCGTCTCTGTATCAGCAGTCCGGCCAGATTCAGAAATGTCTGGCTACCTGCGATGACCTGGTGCTGTGGTTCCACAGCGGCAAGTATGTAATCAAAGCTCTGGAGCTGAAGAAGCGGTATGCCGCTCTTACCCCGAAGCAGCAGGAGATTTATGACCAGCGGTTCCTTCAGGAGGAAGATGAGGCTTCTCCGGAGGAAGATCTGGAAGAAAATGTGATCCGTAATGTGGAGAGCACAGACGGAGAGGTGCTGGCAGAATCGATTCTGGCAGAGACGGAGAAACAGATTGCCGGCGAGGTGGCAGCACGAAAGGCAGAGCTGGAGCGGGAGGCCAGCAGAAAGAATCAGCAATTCTCTCCTATGGTGGACGAGGAGCCCCAGGAGACTGAGCCTTCTGCAAAGCAGCCGGACCCGGAACCCGAGGCAGAGCCCCAGGATGAAGGGGAAGCCGGAGCGGAGAGCGGCAGGACGGATTACAGTCCTGAGAATCTGCAGATGGAGCTGGCGAAAAGCATGAGGGAAATCATCTCCGGTGTAGTGAAGCATACCAGCCCCCAGGAGGAGGATATTCCGGCTTCTGTGGAAAAGAACCTGCAGATGCCAAAGAAGGTGACCGTACCGGAGCCGGACGTAAAAGTGGCCGGAAAGCTTTCCATTGATGATATCCTGCTTTCCATGGGAGATAAAGGAAAGGAGCTTGCCAGAAATAGGAAGGCCCGGGAAGAGGAAGAAGAAGCGGAAGTATTGTCCCATGGGAAGGAGCCGGCGGAGGAAAGCGCTGCGGAAGAGAATATAACCCGGGAGGACAGCGGGGAGCTTCGGGAGTTCCAGGAAGATGAAGCGGTACACGAAGAGGAACGGGAATACCCGGAGGAAGAAGCGGAGTACGAAGAAAACCGGGAATATATGGAAGAAGAAACGGAGTACGAAGAAGAAGGGGAATATACGGAGGAAGAAGCGGGACTTGAAGAGACCGGTGAGGATTTTCCGGAGGAGTATTCAGAAGAAGGACTGACGGAGGATCAGAAGGAAGCTCTGCGATATACGGATAATCCGGAAAAGCTGCTTAAAAATAAAGACTCCATGCCTGTTTACCGGGATGAGCCCCAGGAGGACGCCTCAGAGGATCTGAGCAAGACCCAGAGAATTGTAAATACGAAGGAAGAGCTTCAGAAGGCTGCTCAGAAGGAGCTTCTGGCGGAGAAGACCATCCGGATTCCCACGGAGGAGGTCGCCAGAAGGAGAGGAAGGGCTGAGGAAGAGCCAACGGAAGCACAGAGACCGGAAGAATATCCTCGGAAGGATGGTTCAGATGAGGCTTCCTACGAAGAGGTATACTACGAAGAGACATATGAGGAAGAGTATCCGGAAGAGAACGAAGAGGAAGACGTAGTATACGAGGAGGACGGCCAGGAAGAAGGCACGGAGGAAGACTGGGATGAAGCAGAGGCCGATAAATCTGAAGCTGAAGACGGAGAATGGGAGGAAGAAGAACCTCTTATGATTCCGGCCCATCTGAGAAATCTTTTCAGCGGATTTACAGAGATCGAGGGGCTGGAAGAGCAGATTGCCAATGCCATTATCCAGGCGGAGGCTAAGGGCGGCGACCGGACCTCGAAGAATGGAAATATTCTGATTTTCGGGCCCCACGGCTCCGGAAAGACGACGCTGGCGATGAACATCGCCAAGGCCATTGCCCAGGACCGGGGAAATCAGGTCATGAAAATGGCCAAGATTTACGCGGCGGATCTGAACCGGAAAGACATCGCGGCCACCATCGCCAAGATCGCGGGAGGTACCCTGATTATCGAAGAGGCGGGAGATCTGGAGGACGGAACGGTAGAACAGCTTACAACTGCCATGGAGTTCCGCACGGACGGACTGATTATGATTCTTGAGGACGAGCAGCAGTATATTCATGAGCTGCTCATGCAGCATCCCAGATTCACCATGAAGTTTACAGCACAGATTTATATTCCGGTGTACACGGTTGAAGAGCTTGCCATGTTCGGACAGCTTTACGCCAATGAGCAGGATTTTGTAATCAGTGATGAGGGGATGGACCGGCTGGAGCAGAAGCTTTCGGATCTGGCAGAGCAGGGTGAGAATGTATCCATCAATGATGCGATCGGCATTGTCAGCGGAGCCATCCGCAGGTCGAATAAATTTTTTCGTAAAATGGCCCTGGGAAAAAAGCGATATGACGATCAGGATTACATAATTTTATTCGCCAAGGATTTTAAATAATATTATTAAGAGGACAGATACAGAGAAAGCCTGGGTTTAGAAGCCCAGGCTTTCTCCGATTAAGAAGATTTTGATCCGGCCGGGAAAGGCATTGAAGCGGGTGATCACTGTGTGGCCGCAGATACAGTCATCAGAAAGGCAGTCTTTACAGACCCCGGTTTTCGCGCAGGGAGTGGAGAGTTTCAGGCGGGCGGCATTGGGAGGAGCCGCGCAGGTATGAATCCGTTTTAGGGCGTTTTCCACATCCGCAGCCGCTTTATTCATCCCGGCCAGTATCATCACATGTTTGGGACCGTACACCAGGGCGGCTGCCCGGTTCCCGTTTTTGTCTACGTTTACCAGTTCACCGGCTGTTGTGATTGCGTTGGTGCTCATAAAATAATAGTCAGCGGACAGAGCTCTGTGAAAACATTCCTGGGTTTCCGCAGGGGTTTTGGCTGTGGCCCGGTCAATGGTCTGAAAGCCGGAGGATTTCAGAGCCTCCAGCATCCCGGTCTGCTCCAGAGTGGCGGAACCGCCCCAGCTTACAGAGGTGCCTTCGGGCATCATCGCCAGGATTTTTTCTACGGCCTCTTTTGAGGTGTCAAAATAATAGCCTTCCATCCGGCGCTTTTCCAGATTTTTGATGATGGTGGCGGCAAGGGTTTCATAATACTGTTTCATAGGTGTCATGTCTAAACCTCCTTTTGCTGATATTGAATCATTTCTTTATAGATTCTTTCGCAGTTTTTATGATCGGAGAAGGTGAAGAAATCATCGGCCCGTCTTTTGTATTTTTCTCGCATCTGACAGTCTCTTTCCATATACTGGCAGAGTACCTGAACCAGTTCCTCGCTGGTATGGCAGATCTCTCCAAACCCCATGGTATCGTAGTAGAAGGTTCCTTCCTCGTAGTGCTGGGGAATATCCCGGTGGTGGAGATATACCACAGGCTTGCGCATGTAGGCGAAATCAAACTGAACGCCGGAAAAATCCGTTACCATCAGGGCAGCTTCGCGGAAAATTTTTTCGTAGCTCATATCCCCTGTGGAGGGAATGATTTCCACGAATTCATTTTTCGTAAAATCCTCTGCCTGGGGGCTGATAATGGGATGCAGGACGTACTGAATCCGGTAGCCGTACTTTTTTGCCGCGTTTAAAAGAAGAGGATCATTGATCAGCCCGTTATAGATCTTATAGTAATTGGTCTCCTTAAAATTCGGGTTATAATCCCGGGCTACCCCCTCGTTTTTCGTCACCGGGAGGACGGAGTTCATCCGCCAGGTGGGAGAGAGAAGGAGGATTTTCTGAGCCTGGTTCTTAAGGCCGTCATACCGGGGGACGCCGGTAAGCTTCAGAGCGTTGTACCCTTCGTAATCATACACAGGCTTGGAAAGGTTGGCGATCTCATACTTGGAAGCGCAGAAGTACAGCTTCGTGTTGTCACGGAGGCGGTTCTGAGCCACTGCGATCTTCTGAACGGACATGCCGTGCTGCACGCAGGACACCCCGAAGTGGACGTCGCCCCGGATCGGGAGAGAGCGCTGGAAGGTGTAGTCATTGAAGGCAAACACCGTGGAGTTGGAAGCAATCACCATATCCGCGTTTAAAAACAGAAGACGGTGCTTTAAGCTGCCGCGTCTTACGGGATGCAGCCCTTCCTTCTGAAGCCGGCTATAGTCCGGGCAGGAGGGATCCAGAAGATAATATTTATGGATTCCGTCTCTGAACTGCCGGGAATACCGGTACAGATACTCCGAGGAATCTCCGCCTTTATAGATCTTGTCAAAAAAGAACCAGATCTTTCTTCTGGAAAACCAGGGCCGCAGAAGGAAGTTCAGAACCTTCAGGGGGAGCTGGTCCCGGAACATTCCATCCTTAAGCTGCCACATCTGCTTCCACAGGCGCAGCTCCTTGTACAGCACCATAAGCTTCCGGGATCTTTGGATGTGAATGCCGTCCTTCTTCCAGTAGGACAGGTAGGGACCGAAGCGCCAGTAGGCGTAGGTGAGATCCTTGCAGAAGCGGCTGGTGTGGGAGGGAAAGGCAAAATCCATCAGATAAGTTTTCTCTCCGGTACAGAAGCAGAATCTGAGAATCCTCTCCCTGGAAGAATCCGGAACGGGAATGCTCATATGAAACGTCTTCAGGCGGTAAAAGGTCACGCCGAAGCATTTGGTCATGGAGTAACGCTGATTGTATACGGGCGCGTACGTTTTTCCGTCGAACTCGGCGTAAATCTCCGCCTCCCGGGAGGAAAAATAATCCTGGAAGCCGCCGTCGATTTCCAGACATCCCTTTCTGTAGTCAATGAGATTGATCCGGGCCTGAATGTTTTTCAGTGTTCCGAAGGGGACGCCGTCACAGGACAACTCAATGGTATCTTCCTGGCAGGACAAGCTGGGATAGTAGGAGAAGTCCCGCTTTTTCAGCCTTACCTCCATAAGCTGGATCGGCAGATCCCAGGTAAGGGACTGACAGCTTCTGTCCAGAATCAGCCGCGTATCAATCCGCTCCAGCACATCGGAAAAAAGCTCGGCATAGCCTGCGGCTTCCCGGCGGGAAATCAGATTTTTATTCCGGTTGTTCAGATTCGCCAGGATCCGCGTATTCAGCATGTATAAAGACAGACACTGGACATAGAGAGAAGGCTTTTGCTCTTTCAGAAGAGGCAGAAGGAATCCGGTCAGGGGAGTAAAATACCAGTCCCTGGACAGGCAGGACAGGCAGTATTCATAATCGTGTTCCCTGGGGAAAAAGTATTCAAAGTCCTGTGAGCCGAGATAGAAAAATTCCGGGCGGCTGTCCAAAAGAGAAACCAGAATCTGTTTTTCCGGCTCAGCTTCTTCCAGACAGTTTTCTGCGGCCTGCAGAAGAGAGGAGGTCTGAATCAGAAGACCGTTCAGACAGGTGGGAAAGACAGCGGGAATCTCAGTCAGAGAAACATGCAGCTCATCCTTTCCTTCCAGAGAAAACTGCTCCCTGGGCCTTTTTACATGAATACAGGTCTGGGAAGGCATGACCATCACGGACTTTTCCTTTTGGGCTTCTGTGAAAAGCGCCTGGATAAAATCCCTGGAAAAAGAATCTCCCTGATCCAGAATCAGGGTGTACCTTCCACGGGCCTCCCCCAGTGCCAGAACCGTATTTTTCCTGGGATGAAGAGGGTCGTCCTCTTTCACAGGAAGAATCTGCATCCGGTCGGAGGGAAAGGTCTGGGTGGATAAGTCTGTTTTCCCGTCATGCTCCGGGCCGTGAGAGACCAGGAAGACAGTAATATCATAAACGCTCATAAGACACGCCCTTTCTATTTATATTGGTTTTTTCGGAAGGTTTTGTTCCTGTCAAAACGGGCATCTAACCACCTCCCAGCGGTGTTTCTTTTTGCTTTATTATAGCAATTGTTTTCCATTTTGCCTATCCTCGGATGCAGTCTTTTTTAGATGATTCCGGCAGTCTGCAGGACGATATTCTTCATTCATTTCCGGTAAGGATTGCATAATTGACGAAAAACTGGTAAAATATTTACAAAACTTCAGAAATAGGAGGGATGATTTATGGAAAACAAGGTTATAGTAACAATAGGAAGACAGTTCGGAAGCGGCGGACATGAAATCGGTGAAAAACTGGCGAAAAAGCTTGGCATTGATTTTTATGACAAAGAACTGATCAAAGTTGTGGCAAAGCAGAGCGGGTTCTGTGAAAAGGTTTTGGAGAGCTATGACGAAAAGCCTACCAACAGCCTTCTGTATTCCATTGTCATGGATATTTATCCCTCTGCCATGTATACAGGCCCGACCATTGACCAGCAGATCTATCAGGCTACTTATGACGCTATCCGGGGACTTGCGGACAAGGGCTCCTGCGTGATCGTAGGACGCTGTGCCGACTATGTGCTCAGGGATCATCCGGAGCTGGTGAGCGTCTTTATCCACGCGAATATGGAATTCCGCATGGGACGTGTTGAGGCGGAGTATCATCTCCCGGAGAATAAGCTGAAGGATTTTATCATTAAAACCGATAAAAAGAGAGCCAGTTATTCCAACTTCCAGTCTGAGAAAAAATGGGGAGCGGCCTCCAGCTACAATCTTTGCCTGGAAAGCAGCGCTTTGGGGATTGACAAATGTGTGGATCTGATTTTAGACTATATCCGGTACAGACAGAATTAACCAATCAAACTGGATTTTGGAGGTTGTCAGATGCAGGAAACGTTTTCCAGAACTGAGATGCTCCTGGGAGCAGCAGGAATGGAACGGTTAAGAAATGCCCGGGTCGCCGTATTCGGCATCGGCGGCGTCGGGGGATATGCAGCAGAAGCTCTGGCGCGCAGCGGCGTCGGGGCTTTTGACTTGATTGACAAAGATGTGGTCAGCCGGTCGAATCTGAACCGGCAGATTATTGCCCTTGAGAAGGACATCGGACGCAGCAAAACAGAAGTGATGAAAGAACGGATCGCCCAAATCAATCCGGAGGCAAAGGTGCGGGTAAGGAACTGTTTCTTTCTGCCGGAATCTGCCGGGGACTTTGATTTCACAGAGTACGATTATGTAGTGGACGCGGTAGACACAGTGACGGCGAAGATTCTTTTGGTTCTCCGGGCGCAGGAGGCCGGGGTCCCTGTGATCAGCTGTATGGGCACAGGAAATAAACTTCACCCTGAGCTTTTGGAGACCCGAGATATCTATGAGACCCAGGTGTGTCCCCTGGCCAGGGTGATGCGCCGGGAGCTGAAAAAAAGAGGGGTAAAAAGCCTGAAAGTGGTGTTCTCCAGAGAAATCCCCAGAAAACCCCTCTGGGAAGAAAGAAACGGAGAGAAGACTGTGCCGGGAAGCACCTGCTTTGTCCCGGGGGCAGCAGGGCTGCTGCTGGCTTCCCAGGTGGTGCAGGATCTGATACAGGAGAAAGAAGAAAAGAATCAGTAGGAGGCAGCATATGAGAGCGTATGAAAGATTTTTAAGGTATGCGGCAGTTTACACTGCCAGCGATGAGGAGAGCACAGCGGTTCCAACCACGGCAAGACAGTTCGATCTTGCCCGGATGCTGGTACAGGAGCTGCGGGAAATGGGAGTAAAGGACGCCCGGGTAGATGACAAGTGCTATGTATATGGCAGTATTCCGGCCACACCCGGATATGAAGGATGCGTGAGTCTTGGCTTTATTGCCCATATGGATACCACTCCGGATTTTAAAGGAGAGGGCGTGAAGCCCCAGGTGATCCCTGATTATGACGGAGAGGACGTGGCCTTAGGAGACAGCGGGCGGGTTCTGTCGGCGGAGCAGTTTCCCCACCTTCGCGGCCTGAAAGGGCGGACGCTGATTACCACGGACGGAACGACGCTGCTGGGGGCGGATGATAAAGCGGGAGTGGCGGAGATTATGACTTTAGCGGAGCGGATTTTGAATGAGGAGATTCCCCACGGGAAAATCTGCATCGGGTTTACCCCGGATGAGGAAGTGGGAAGCGGAGCGGATTACTTTGATGTGGAGCATTTCGGAGCCCAATATGCGTACACTCTGGACGGCGGCGTGGAAGCTGAGGTTGTGTATGAGAATTTCAACGCATGCTCAGCCTCCTTTGAGGTTCACGGAGTCAATATTCATCCCGGCGACGCCAAGGATAAGATGGTAAACGCGTCTCTGGTAGCGATGGAGATCAACCAGATGCTTCCCTCCTGCGACACGCCGGCCCACACAGAAATGTATGAGGGATTTTTCCATCTTACCTCTATGGAGGGAAACGTGGAGAAGGCTAAGCTGCACTATATTGTCCGGGATCACGACAGAGAGAGCTTTCAGGTGCGGAAAAAGCTTCTGAGATTCATTGAGAAAACCATAAATGAAAAGTACGGGAAGGGCACAGCGGTTCTTCAGATTCAGGATGAGTATGAAAACATGGAAGAGAAGATCAAGCCCTGCCTGCATCTGATCGACAATGCCAAGGACGCTATGCGGGAGCTGGGAATTGAGCCGGATGTGTCTCCGGTGCGGGGAGGAACGGACGGAGCAAGGCTGAGCTTCATGGGGCTGCCCTGTCCCAATCTGGGAACCGGCGGCTATGCCTTCCATGGCCCCTATGAGCATATTACGGCGGAAGGAATGGACACGGTGGTGGAGATCGTGCTGGGGATCATCCGCAGGTATGCCAAAGCCTGAGTAGTTACTATTCACAGTCTGGTTTCAGAATTGACAGCAGATGCTTACGTGCAAGCACGATACGCCTGCTGTCAATTCTGAAACGGCTGTGAATAGTAACCCTGAGTACAGATAAGCTGAAAATGAAAGCCGGAAATAATTTACATGGCTGGCCGGATATGGTAAAATGAACAGATGATCTGAAAAGTGGGGGGCAAGGTCTGCCCCGAAATCTCAGATACTTGGGAGGAAGGCATGAATCTTTTTAAATACCGAATCAAAACGCTGTTTAAGTACAAGGATCTGGTGAAAGAACTGGTGGGAAGGGATCTGAAGCTGAAATACCGGCGCAGCTTTCTGGGCTATGTGTGGAGCGTGCTGAACCCTTTGCTGATCATGATCGTGCTGACCCTGGTATTTTCGCGGATATTCCAGCGGGACATTGAAAATTTCCCCGTCTATTATCTGACCGGGCGAACGATGTATGATTTTTTGAAGAGCAGTACCAACAGCGCCATGAAGTCTGTAACAGGAAACGCGGCTCTGCTGCGGAAGGTTTACGTGCCGAAATATATCTTTACTCTGGCAAAGGTCACAAGCGCCATGGTAGATATGGTGTTTTCCTTCGGCGCTATGGTGATTGTGATGATTGCCACAGGGGCGCCCTTTTACTGGACGGCGCTGCTGTTCCCCATTGTAGTGATTCAGATTTACATTTTCTGCTGCGGTCTGGGATTTTTCCTGGCTCAGCTTAATGTTTTTTTCCGGGATATCCAGCATATTTACTCAGCGGTGCTTACAGCCTGGCTGTATCTTACGCCCATTATGTATCCCATTGAGAGACTGGGGGAGACGCTTACCTTTATCGTAAAAGCCTTTAATCCGTTGTATTATTATGTGGCGCAGTTCCGGGACCTGATCTACTACGGACAAATTCCGGGACCGAGAGTATTCTGGGGCGGCTGGCTTATTGCCTTTGTGATGCTGGCAATCGGCGTCTGGTCCTTCCAGCGGTCAAAGGATAAATTCATACTGTATATCTGACAGGGGAGGACAAGATGGAGAATTACGTAGTTGACGTGAAGGATCTGACCATCCGGTTTAACCTTTCCAGTGAAAGGGTGGACAATCTTAAAGAATATGCCATTAAATTCGCGAAAAAAGAGCTTATGTTCCAGGAGTTTCTGGCTCTGAAGGGCGTGTCTCTTCAGGTGAAGAAGGGAGAAGCCTGGGGGCTGGTGGGTACCAACGGTTCCGGAAAGTCCACTCTTTTAAAAACCATCAGCGGCATTCTGAAGCCTTATCAGGGGACTGTTAAGACAAAGGGGAAAATCGCTCCTCTGATTGAGCTGGGGGCTGGATTTGACGGCAATCTCACAGCACGGGAAAATATTTTCCTTAACGGGATGGTGCTGGGACACTCCAGAAAATTTATGGAGGAGCATTTTGACGAGATTGTGGAGTTCGCCAATCTGAAGCGTTTCCTGGACTCCCCTATCAAAAATTTCTCTTCCGGTATGAAAGCGCGGCTGGGATTTTCTGTGGCCACGATGGTGGATCCGGATATCCTGATTGTGGACGAGGTGCTGGAGGTAGGAGATTACCAGTTCCGTCGGAAGTGCAATGAGAGAATGCGCCAGATGCTTTCAGGGGGAACGACGCTTTTGTTTGTGTCCCATAATACAGAGACGGTGAAGCGGCTGTGCGATCATGCCCTCTGGCTGGACAACGGAGTCGTCCGGATGGCAGGGGCGGCGGAAGAGGTCTGCGACGCCTACAAGGAGGAGCAGGAGGCCGCGATCCGTGAGAAAAAAGAAAGAAAGCGGGCCAAGCTGAGAGAAGAGGGGAAAAAATACGACTATCTGGTAGTGGGGGCAGGCCTCTACGGATCCGTATTTGCCAGAGAGCTTACCAGATCCGGAAAGCGCTGCCTTGTCATCGACAAGAGAGATCATATCGGAGGCAATATTTATACAGAGGATGTGGACGGGATCCAGGTTCACAAGTACGGGGCGCATATTTTCCATACCAGCAATCCTAAGATATGGAAGTATGTAAATAAGCTGACAGAGTTTAATAATTATATTAATTCTCCTGTGGCGGTTTATAAAGACGAGCTGTACAACCTTCCCTTTAATATGAATACCTTCTATAAAATGTGGGGACTGAAGAAACCCCAGGAGGTGAAGGATGAGATCGCCAGGCAGATCGGGGATCTGAATATCAGAGAACCCCGGAATTTGGAGGAACAGGCTCTATCCCTGGTGGGAAAGGATGTATACGAGAAGCTGGTGAAGGGCTACACGGAGAAACAGTGGGGAAGAGACTGCAGAGAGCTTCCCTCCTTTATCATCCGCCGGCTTCCCCTGCGGTTTACCTACGATAATAACTATTTTAACGACTTGTATCAGGGAATCCCTGTGGGTGGCTACACGAAGCTGGTCCAGAAACTTCTGGACAATGTGGATGTTATGACGGGGACGGATTTTTTTGAATACCGGAAAGAAAATTCCCACATGTATGACAGAGTGATCTACACAGGGATGATTGACGAGTATTTTGATTACTGTCTGGGACATCTGGAGTACAGAACCCTTCGATTTGAGACGGAGCGGCTGGAGGAAGAAAATTATCAGGGAAACGCTGTCATGAATTATACGGAGAGGGAGATTCCCTACACCAGGATTATTGAGCACAAGCATTTCGCGCCGGAGGAGGAGAGGGAGAATCCCAAACCCTACACCGTGATTTCCAGAGAGTACCCGCAGGAGTGGAGGCCCGGAATGGAGCCCTACTACCCTGTGAATGATGAAAAAAACAGCCGGCTCTATGAACAGTACCTGGAGCTGACAAAGAAAGAAAAGAAGGTCCGCTTCGGCGGAAGGCTTGGCTCCTACCGGTATTATGATATGGATAAGGTGATTGAAGCAGCGCTGGAGGATGCGGAAGAAGAGCTGGGGAGACGCTGAGATGATAACAGTCTGCGTGATATGGGACGGAGAACAGGAAAAACTGAATAAAACGCTGAACAGCTTGGAAAAACAGGGGCCGGATTTTCAAAAGGAGATCCGGCTTAAAATCCTGTGCGGGAAAAGTGAGGACGAGGTGGAAAGCTCTCTTTCCGGACAGGCGGAATACTTTTTCGGACAGGATCAAAGAGAGCTTCTGGCGGCCCTGGAAGGGGTCCTCTATGGTCTTGAGACTGAGCTTGTGACTGCCGTGGAGGCTGGGGAGACCTGGCAGGGTCAGTCTCTGGCTATGGGAAGCCGGATGCTTATGGAGACAGACGGGGCGGACGGACTCCTTCTGCAGCATTTCGGCGGACGGAAAACTGCCGGACGGGTGAAGAAAAAGGCAGGCAGAGACGGAGTGTCCCAGGGAAAGCTGTATTCCCTGGAACGGGCGGAGGATATTCTTAAGCTTCCCGCCTGCCTTCACGGAGCTGTGCTCCGTTCCCAGGCTGTCCGGGGAGAAGCCTACGAGGAATCCTACGGCCCCGGCATGGAAGAGGCTTTTCTGTTTAAGATTCTCATGAAGAAGGGGAAGGTTCTTTTTTCCAGGGAGCTGGGCTTTTTGGGAAGTTCGCCGATGTATGACGACCGGGTTTTAAAGCCTCAGTGGGAGGACCCGTCCTGGTATCTGGCTGTGGCGCGGGATTACTGTTTAGGGCTTCTTGAGGAAGAAAAAAGGAAGTACGGGGCACCCCGTCTTTTCGCCCAGGCTCAGGCAGCCTATGCCGTCCGCCATATGTTTGACATTAATACAGACAACCGGGATCGGCAGGTTCTGAAGGGGAAGGACTGGGCACAGTTCCTGAAGAGCTGCCGGGCCTGTATGGAGATGGTGAATAAGAGTCTGCTGCGCCCGGAGGAAAGTCTCCATGTGGAGAGACGGATGCAGTATTCCGTGTGGCCGCTTATGATGAAGCTTGCCTGCAGGGAGCGGGAGAAAAAAGAAGTCCTCCCTATGGCTTTCATAGATCTGACGGAGGAGGAGAATGGATGTATCCGTCTGGAAGGCTCCTTCGATCAGATCGGAGCCGGGGAGAAAGGGAGCTTTTTTGTAAAATACAGGGGAAACAGGATTCCCCACGCCAGAAGCCCCAGGTACGCGAAGCTTTGTTTTTTCGGAAAGCCCCTGGTGAAGAAATACGCTTTTTCCGTTACTCTTTCAGCCGGGATGCTGAAGGAGGGCGGAGAGCTGAGCTTCTGGATTACGGATGGGAAAAGAGAGCAGAGGATGCCTGCGGGAGCCCTCCGGTATACGGCCGGGTTCACCCATCTTCTGAGGCGCTCCTACCGGTGTTATGGAAGGTATCTCCTTTCTTTCAAGGAAAAAGACGGAGTCCCTGAGGCTGTGTCCATAAGAAAAACGGGAAAAGCAGGACATTTTCTCCGGGAAATAAAATTCTTAAAGGAAATTCTCACTTCCGCCTACGGCTCCAGAAAGCTTTTCCTGGTTCGGCTTTTGTACTGGCTTACAAGGCCCATGTATAAGAGACGCCATATCTGGCTGACCTTTGATAAGCTGTACAAAGGAGGAGACTGCGGGGAATATTTTTATAAATACATGGAAAAAGAAAAGAAGCAGGGAGTGACTCCCGTTTATATTATAAGGGAGAACGCGCCGGACCGGAAGCGGCTGGAGGGGGAAGGATACCGCCCGCTGATTCACCGGAGCTTAAAGCAGAGGCTGGCCTACCTGAACGCGGAGATGGTTTTTGCCACCCACAGCGCGGTGCCCTCTTTCTGCGGCTTTGACAAATGGGAGGTACGGTTTGTCCAGGATCTGCTGCGGGGAACGAATACCTGCATTCAGCACGGGCTTTCCGTTCAGGATCTCACCTTTGACTCCAACCGGGTTGTGAATAATAATAAGCGTTACTACTGCGCGTCCCCCAGTGAAATTGAAAATCTCTCAAAGCCGGAGTATGATTATCCGCTCCAGACCCTAAGGCTTACCGGAATTCCCCGGTACGACGGACTTGTAAACCGGGATCAGAAGCAGATTCTCATCACTCCTACCTGGAGAGCCTATATCGCCATGCCGGCAGTGATGGGAAACGCCAGGCCCTACAGTCCTGAATTTAAACACACGGATTATTTTAAACTGTATAATCGGCTGATTACGGATGAGAAGCTGGCGCGTACGGCCAGGGAGCATGGGTACAGAATCGTATTCCTTCTCCATCCCGTCACCAGCTCTCAGAGAAGGGATTATCCGGAGGATACCGAGACGGTGAAGATTGTCACGGCCCTGGAGACCAGCTATGAGAAGATTCTCACAGAGTCCAGCCTGATGGTAACGGACTATTCCGGGGTTCAGTTCGATTTTGCCTATATGAGAAAGCCGGTGGTTTATTTCCATTCGCCCAAGCTTCCTCCACACTATCAGGAAGGCGGCTTCTCCTACGAGACCCAGGGCTTTGGGGAGATCTGCCGGGATCCGGAGGAGACGGCAGATCTTCTGTGTACCTATATGGAGCAGGGCTGCGCTCTGAAGCCGGAGTATAAAGAGAGACAGGATGCCTTCTTTGCCTTTGACGATCATGAGAACTGTAAACGAATTTTCCAGGATGCCATGGAGTACAGGAAATGTTTGCGATCAAACAGTATTTAAAAATGCTTCTGCAGAATGTGCTGCTGCCGGCTGTCTATTTCTGCTTCCGCCGAGGGCCCCTGCGGAAGGGTACGGTGCTCTTCGCGGACGGCCATCACACGGAAATGCCTTTTTCCATGAGGCGGATGTATGAGGCCGTGGAGACGGAAAAGGACCGATATCATACGGAGCTTTTTATAGAGGATTTCAACCAGATGTCTTTTTTACAAACGGCAGTTTTTCTTCTGCGGTTTATGCGCAGCTACGCCACGGCAGAGTACGTCTTTATCTGCGATTATTTTTTGCCGGCGGCCGCCTGCCGGAAGCGCAGGGAGACTACCCTGGTGCAGCTGTGGCACTCCTGCGGCCTGATGAAAAAGATTGCCTTTGACGCGGGGCAGGATATCCCCAAAAACTACCGGGGCAATATGTTTGGAAATTATACGTGGCTGACCATGAGCGCGCCGGTGTGCGTTCCGGTTCACGCCAAGGCCCTGCGCATGGAGCCGGAGAGAATCCGGGCCACCGGAATCTGCAGAACGGATTATTATTTTGATCCCCAGTGGAACCGGCAGTGCCGGGAGCGGTTCTTTCAGGAGCATCCGGAGGCCAGGGGTAAGAAGATCGTCCTCTGGGCGCCTACCTTCCGGGGAAATGCCGCCATGCCAAGACTGGAAGGGCTTTCCGGAATCCGCCGGGCGGCCGGGGAGCTTGGAGACGACTGGTATTTTATCCTGAAGGCCCACCCTCACATAGACGGGCGGGAGCAGGTGTCAAATACCCGGATTCCCACGGAGGAGCTTTTGTGTGTGGCAGATCTTCTGATTACAGATTATTCCTCCGTGCTGTTTGATTATGTGATTTATGAAAAGCCGGTGCTGCTCTTTGCGCCGGATCTGAGAGAATATGAGAAGGAGCGGGGATTCTACATTGATTACCGCTCTATGCCCTTTCCAGTGGTGGAAAAGGAGGAGAAGCTGGCAGAGGAAATTCCACGGAGTCTGGAGAGCGCCAGAAAGCGCCGGAAAGAGATCCATGAATTCCGGATGAAATATACAGGAGCCTGCGATGGAAGGTCTACAGAACGGATTATGAAGCTGGCGGGCATGTAAGCAGCACGAACTATGTTTCTGGAAAAGCAGCTTAATGGTACCGGGAAATTAAGCCATATAAAGGCATGTAAAAACAGCAGAGCCGTATTCCGGAGGCAAAGAGTCTGACCTGCGGCAGTGTATACGGAAAGGAGGCCGAGATGAATATAGCTATTATTTTTGCGGGAGGCAGCGGAGTGCGGATGGGGGCCGGAGTTCCCAAGCAGTTTCTGGAGATAAACGGAAAGCCCATCCTGATCCATACGCTTCTTCTGTTTCAGGAGCATGAAGAAATTGATAAAATCTATCTGGCAGTGGGAGAGGAATACATCCCCTATGCCTGGCATCTGGCGGAGGAGTTCCGGATTGACAAACTTCAGGAGGTGGTGGCCGGAGGCGAGACAGCCCAGGATTCCATTTACAACGCCTTGAAGAAGGCATCTCAGGAGAATCCGGAGGACTCCATTGTGCTGATCCACGACGGGGTGAGGCCCATGGTGGACTACACAGTGATCAGTGACAATATCTCCAGCGTACAGGAATATGGAAGCGCCATCACCTCCACGCTCTGCTATGAGACGATTCTTCTCAGCAAGGACGGGGAAACTGTGGACAGCCTTCCCCTGCGGAAAGAAAGCTATGCGGCCCAGGCGCCTCAGAGCTTTTATCTGAAGGATATCCTGGAGGCCCATGAGGCTATCCGGACAAGGGAGAGCCGGTATGAGAATATGGTGGACGCCTGCACCATCTACAGGGCTTTGGGAAAACAGCCTCATATTGTCCAGGGAAACAGAGGGAATATTAAGGTAACCACACCGGAGGATGTGTATATGCTTCGGGCGTTGATTCAGTATAAAGAAAATGAACAGGCCTTCGGACTGGGATCCGCGGACCGGCTTGCCAGGAAGATGAACCGGTACCGGAAGAAAATGGAAAAGAAATAAAGAAGAAAAGCAGGCAAGACTAGGAGGAAAGAATGGAAAAGCTTCAGCTGACAAGGGATCCGATCCTGCAGCAGGATCTGGAGGAAATCGCGGGCTCGGACATGATAGAGTGGGAGCGCTTTCGCGGGAAGACGATTCTGATTACAGGAGCTACCGGCCTGATCGGGAGCCAGGCAGCTATGGCTCTGACTCTGGCCGGAAAGCTGCGGGACCTGAATCTTAAGGTTCTGGCATTGGTAAGAAACCGGGAAAAGGCGGAAAAGATGCTGGGAAGCTGTCTGGAACAGGGACTGGAGCTTCTCATAGGAGATGTGACAGCGTTTCCGGGGACCGAGGAAAAGATTGATTTTGTCCTTCACGGCGCGGGAGTGACTGCCTCGAAGCAGTTTGTGGAGAAGCCGGTGGAAACGATCCTTACCACTCTGAAAGGGACGGAAGCCATGCTTGAACTGGCCAGAAGCCATAGGGCCGAGGGAATGGTTTATCTCTCCTCCATGGAAGCCTATGGGGTGGTGGACCCGGAGCATTATATTGTCAGAGAAAAGGATTACGGCTATATTGATCCTCTGGAGGCGCGCAGCAGCTATTCAGAGAGCAAGCGGATGGCAGAGGGACTCTGCGCGGCTTACGCCCATGAGTACGGCCTTCCGGTAAAAAACGCCAGGCTGGCTCAGACCTTTGGGGCAGGAATTCCCGAGAGCGAAAACCGGGTATTCGCCCAGTTTGCCAGAAGCATTCTGAAAGGGGAGGATCTGGTGCTTCACACGGACGGAAGCAAGGCACACTGCTACTGCTATACTTCCGACGCGGTTCTGGGACTTCTGAAGATTCTCCTTGAAGGAGAACCAGGGCAGGCGTATAATGTCTCCAACGAAGACACCTTTTCTACCATCCGCGAGATGGCTCAGATGCTGGTGGAGGAATACCCGGAATCCGGTTCCAGACTGGTATTCGATATCCCAAAGGATGCCAGCCTCTACGGATATGCCCCGTCTTCCAGGATGCTGGTGAATTCCGGAAAGCTCCAGTCTCTGGGCTGGAAGCCCCAGGTAAACCTGTCTGGAATGTACCGGCGGCTGATGGGGAGCATGAAGGGCTGGAAAGAGTTCCAGGGAGAGCCGCGGCCGTGACTGTATCTGAGAAGTCAGGGGGCGGAGAGCAGCCGGAAAAGGAAAGGAGACGACAGCAAATGGAAGCAGGAAAAAAATATGCCGATTCTCCTGTGTGGGAGCAGCTTTCGGGCAGGCGGATCCTTCTGATGGGAGTGAAATCGCCGCTGAAGCAGAGCTTTCTTCAGAATCTGTCCCACATGGGAACCCAGATGGGAGGAGAGTTCCAGGTGGTGGAGGATCCTGCGGAGATCCGGGAAGGCGATCTCATTTTTCTGTTCGGTCTGACCAGAGAGAGCGGATTTGAGGCCTGGAAGGAGATACAGAGCCTCTGGCAGGTCTTCCGGTTTCTGGAAGGAAAAGAATTTGAAGCCGCGGCTCTGGTGACAGGAACGGAGGTTTACGGAAAGCTTTACGGGAAAGAGAGAGCCATACGGGAAGAGGAGATGGGGTATGTAAGCCATCTGCTGAAGGAGGACACAGCCCCCTTCTGTATGCGCACCGCGGAAAATCTGGCGGGGAGGCTTGCCAGGGAAAAGGGACTTCCCATAAAGATCCTGCGGACAGTAAGAAACTGGGAGGACACGGTTTCTGATACAGTGGTGGCAGAAGGCGTCGCCGGGGCCTTTGGAAGTCCCATTCAGCGGCTGATTCAGGGAGCGGTAACGGCGCTGTTTTTGGGAAAAGCCGGGGAGGCGTATAATCTGCCTTGGGAGGAATCTTCCTTTGAGGAGGAGCCGGAGAGCAGAAGTCCTCTTTCTCCGGTGATTGTGAAGCCGGATACGCAGAAACTGGAGCGGCTCGGCAAAGACGCGGCGGCAGGATGAAGGAGAGTGAGGATGCCGTTTGGATGGCGGACAGCAGGATGAAAAACTGTGGGAATGCTGTCCGCCGGCAGATAGCGGCGGAGAATCTGAGAACGTGGGAGAATGGAGGCTTTCTTAACATATGCTTCGGGATTTTTTAAATGAATTTCAGCTGGACTGGGCTATGGCCCCTGTTCGTTCCGGCATGATTCCCAGAGAAAAAATCAATAAAAAGAGAGTTCTGCTGGCAGGAGGAGAGGATTCCCTGCGTCAGGCTCTGGCCTGGTCTTTCCTTGCCTGGAATGAGAAGGAGGGGGTTTCCGTAAAGGCAGAGCAGTACGGAGAAGGCGAAGAGATACCGGAGGAGAGCTTCCGGGAAGCGGATTATATTGTGTTTCCAGGGTTATGCTCCGCAGCGCTGCCTCAGGATCCGTATCAGTGTATGGCCTGGCTGGACGACTGGTTCCGTCTGCTTAAGAGAACGGCGGATCTCTCAGCAAAGGCCCGGCTGATTCTTTTGTCGGACGGCCGTTCCTTCGGAAAGCTGAAGCGGGGATTCGCTGCTTCCGAATACGAGGAGGGGAAGACGGACCCTTTGGAAGAGGATTTTTCCGCCCAGTATATCATGCAGGCGGCGGAGGGGATTTTCATCTCCTGGGCAAAAGAGAATCGAAGGGAGTTTAACATTCTGCGGACCGGTTGGGTGTACGGGCCGGGGATTTTTATGCTGGATCACCCGCTGGGCCGGCTGGCCCGCCTTACAGCGGCAGGGGAAGAGAGAGAAATCCCCATTCTGCCGGATCAGGACTCCTATACCTGCATCCACGATCTTCTGACGGCTCTTCAGTTTGTGCTGACCCGGTGCCCGGCAGGAAAGGTATTTCACGTGACGGGACTTGATTCGGACGCCACTGCCGGGGAGATGGCGCTGATTCTCCACCGGAATTTTCCGGAGCTGTGCCGCCTGAACCTGGTATGCCGGGAAGCGGGGGAGAACAAGGGGATTCTGCTGAACACCCAGCTTCTTCGCCATTACGGCTTTGAACCCAGGGTGAGTCTGGAGGACGGTCTGATTATCCTTGTAAAAAGCCTGCAGAATACCGGGGAGGTATTTATTTTTGACAATACCTACCTGGGCAAGCTTGAGAAGGTACACGAAATCCTCCTTGCCTATCTTCTGGAAATAGACCGGATCTGCAGGAAACATAACATCAAATATTTTCTGGCAGGAGGAACCCTCCTGGGAGCTATCCGCCATAAGGGCTTCATCCCATGGGATGACGACGCCGACGTGATGATGCTGAGAGAGGATTACGACCGCTTTCTGGAGGTGGTTCGGGATGAGCTGCCGGAGAACATTTTTCTGCAGCTTCCCTGGACGGAAAAGGGAAATCACAATCCCTTTACCAAGCTGCGGATTGACAATACTCTTTTCGCCACAGAATTCACAGGACATTTTATGGACATGCACAACGGAATTTTCTTCGATGTGCTGTCCCATGATAAGACCGGGAACCATTCCTGGTCCCAGAAGCTCCACCTGATGATCACCATGCTTACCCGCTCCATTGTATTCAATAAATGGGGGAATACAGATATAAAAGGGGGAGGGGCTCACCCTCTGATCTGCAAATTTGTGGACAAGGCCAAGTATCTGATCCCCATGCGGTTCGCGGAGTGGGCACAGAATAAAGCCCTTACCTTTTTTAAAAACCGGGACAGCGATTATCTCTATGACGGCATGGGGAGAAATCTGAAACGGGGGGCTTTTCCGAAAAAATGGCTGGATGAGGCTGTGTATGTGGAATTTGAAGGATATCAGTTTCCGGTGCCCCGGGATTACGACCAGTACTTGGCTTATCTTTATGGAGATTATATGCAGATGATACCGGTAAGTCAGAGAAGAACCAGTCACAGCATTGTGGTCATGGATCTGGGGGCATATTCGGATTTTAGCATAAAAGACAGCGGGAAGGAAGAAACAGCAGATTCCCGCCGGACAGAAAGGAAGGAAGGTGGCAGATGCTTTCGGTGATACTTCCGGCGTACAATGAAGAAAAAATGATCGGCAAAGCAGCCGGCACCATTGGGGAAATCCTCGCCAAAGCGGGCATACCTTATGAAATTATTTTTGTAAATGACGGATCCCGGGATCATACCTGGGAGGAAATTCAGAAAACAGCCGGAGAAAAGGCCGAGGTGCTGGGAATCCGATTTTCCAGGAATTTCGGGAAGGAGGCCGCTATGATGGCCGGCCTGGCCGCGGCTTCCGGAGACTGCTGCGCTGTCATGGACTGCGATCTGCAGCACCCGCCCCAGACGCTGGTGGAAATGTACCGGCTGTGGGAGCAGGGGTATGAAGTGGTGGAGGGAGTCAAAAGAAGCCGCGGGAAGGAGAGCGCGGCCCACCGCATGAGCGCCGGGCTTTTCTATAAGATCATTTCCCGGGCAGTGAAGATTGACATGTCCAGGGCCTCTGACTTTAAGCTTCTGGACCGGAAGGCCGTGGACGCGATTCTGTCTCTGCCGGAGCGGAATCTTTTCTTCCGGGCTCTGTCCTCCTGGGTGGGCTTTAAGACGGCTTCTGTGGAATTCGATGTACAGGAACGTACGGAGGGTGAATCCAAGTGGTCCACCTGGTCCCTGATTCAGTACGCGGTGAAGAATATTGTGGCTTTTTCCACAGTACCTATGCAGTGCGTAACGGTGGCCGGCGTTGTGGTCTTTGTGATGGCGGTGATTCTGGGGATCCAGTCTCTGATCAAGTATTTTTCCGGCCATGCGGTAGAAGGCTTTACCACGGTGATTCTGCTGATTCTGATTATCGGCAGCATTATTATGATCAGTCTGGGAATTATCGGATATTACATTGCCAAAATCTACGAGGAAGTGAAAGGCAGACCCCGGTATATCATTGCCGAGAAGACGAAAAAGAAGGAAGCTTAATTCTGCCTGCAAAATTATCACATTTGTAATGGATGTATCGGAAAAATGTGAATTATGTAAAATGCAGGTTAAATTTTGGAAAGGTTCAGACAACTATATTGACAAGGAAATTTCCCGGTGCAATAATATTTTTGGCACACGGGAATTTTTACTTCAGGGCCCGAAGTTTACCTCCTGTTACCGGTTTGATACAGAATTATTTTCTGGAGAGAATGAAAGGAGTTAAACAATTATGAAAAATAAAGTTGTTGCCGCGCTTCTGGCTTCATTAGCCATTTTAGGAACATGTCCGGTTTCTTACGCAGCTACGGAGCATTATACAGACAGCAGTGTGATTACCACAGATAACGCATCCTGGGATGAATGGGTAGAAGGGTGGGAGACCCTTGCCAATGACTTCACTCAGGTTTCCATTACCCCCGGCGCGGATGAGACACAGCTGAACTTTGCGTGGTACAGCGAAAAGACTGACGCTGAGGCTACTCCGGTGGTTCATTTTGGAACGGATGAGGCGAATCTGGAAGCTTTCACAGGAGAGTCAGGGGATGTGAACCAGGAGCTGACCGGAGATACCGCTTATGTTTACAACCATGTAACGATAACTGGCCTTGAACCCAACACCACCTATTACTATACTGTTGAGAAGAATGGAGAACAGACAGAAGTCTGTGAATATACAACACAGGATACAGAAGAAGTGAAGATTCTGTACGTAGGCGACCCGCAGATCGGCGCTTCCAAGGGACAGACCCAGGACGGCGCGGAGCTTACGGCGGATGAGACAGGTGCCGCCAACACAGCAGCCAGAAACGACGCATTTTCGTGGAACCGGACTCTGAGCTACGCTTATGCAGAGAATCCGGATCTGAATTTTGTCATCTCCGCAGGCGATCAGGTAAACAGAACCGGACAGCCCAAGGAGGAGGAGTACGCGGGATATCTTTCTTCTGACGTTCTCTCGGGGCTGGCTGTAGCTACTACGATCGGAAACCATGACTCTCTCAATGAGGATTATATGTATCACTTCAATAATCCCAATGCTTCTGAGTACGGCGCTACGGCAGCAGGCGGCGACTACTATTATACATACGGCGATGGACTTTTTATCGTGCTGAATACCAACAACTACAATGTGGCAGAGCATGAAGAGCTGATCAAAGAGGCAGTAGAAGCGAATCCGGACGCTGTATGGAGAGTGGTAACCATCCATCAGGATATCTACGGCTCAGGCCTTGATCACTCTGATACAGACGGCATGATCCTCCGTACACAGCTCACGCCTGTATTTGATTCCTATGACATTGACGTGGTGCTTCAGGGACATGATCACACCTACAGCCGTTCCGCTCTGCTCTACGGAGACGGACAGCAGCACAACAAGTATGAATTCTCTCTGAACGAGGATGGAACGGATTACGACTGGGATCATGCTACTAACGTAGACACACAGGAGAAGATTCAGCTGAGCCCCGAAGAGGGAGATGAGGAAGCAGCAGCTGCTCTGGAAGCCTTCCGGGAGGACAACAACTGCTACACCATCGAGGATGTGGAAGGAAATACCGTTACGGATCCCCAGGGTACTCTGTATATGACCGCGAACTCCGCTTCCGGATCTAAATACTATGAGCTGATCCCGACACAGCAGGATTACATCGTAGCCCGCAGCCAGAACTGGCTTCCCAGCTACTCTGTAATCACGATGGATGCCGACAGCTTCTCCATTGAGACGTATCAGATCACAGATGACGGTACGGTAGAGACCATCGATGAGGCATTTACCATTGAGAAAACTGGCGCAGCCGGCGCGTCAGAGGAAACAGAAGCAGCAGCAAGCGAAGCTCCAGCGGAGGAGACCGAGACTGCGGCAGCAGAGACAGAAGCTCCAGCGGAGGAGACTGAGACTGCGGCAGCAGAGACAGAAGCTCCTGCGGAGGAAACAGAGGCCGCTGCGGAATAAGCGGGATACTTAGCAGTAAATGAAGAAATTCGTAAAAGCCGGGCTTCCGCCCAAAAGGGCGGCGGTCCGGTATCTCATTATATTCGTATTGATCTGCCTGTTTGGATTTTTCGTCGTAAAAATCAATGATGTGGAAAAGACGGAGCTGGTAGTCCGGAGCGGGCAGACTTTTGAAAAAGCGGAAGTAATTGAAATCATACAGGATAATTTGCAGGAGAATGGGACCCGGGTAGGCGAGCAGAGGGTCAAGGTGCGGATGCTTACAGGGGAAAAGGAAGGAGAAGAGCTGGAGATTACCAGCAGCTCCGGGTACCTCTTTGGAGCGGCCTGCGAGGTGGGAATGCAGGTCATCGTTATGCAGAGCGTATCCGGCGATACGGTGGTGGCCAGCGTTTATACCCAGGACCGGGAATGGGTGATTTACATTTTCGCGGCCCTCTACCTGCTGGCTCTGGCCCTTGTAGGAGGATGGCAGGGAATGAAAGCCTGCCTTGGCCTTGTGTTTACCTTTTTTTCCATGATTTTCGTGTATCTTCCCATGATTTACCGGGGATATTCCACTTTCTGGACAGCCGTGTTCCTGTGCTTTATCACCACCCTGGTGACTATGTACCTGATCGGCGGCCCCTCCAGAAAGACGGCTGCCGCGATTGCGGGAACGCTGGCCGGAGTGGTGATTGCCGGCGTTTCCGCCCAGCTTTTCAGCCTGGCCTCCGGAATTACCGGGTACAATGTATCAGATATTGAATCCCTGATGACTCTTTGGAACACAGAGGGAATCCAGGTAGGCGGCCTTCTGTTTTCAGGCCTTTTGATCTCGGCCTTGGGAGCGGTGATGGATGTGGCTATGTCTGTCAGCAGCTCCCTCCAGGAGATTTACAGTCAGAATCCCTCTATGACCCGATTTGAGATTTTCAAATCCGGCATGCACGTAGGGCGGGATATGATGGGAACTGACAGCAACACGCTGATTCTTGCCTTTGTGGGAGGCAGTGTCAGCACCCTGCTTTTGGATTACGCCTACGATCTTCCCTACCTCCAGATTATCAATTCCAACAATATCGGAATCTCTATTATGCAGGGACTGGCAGGGAGCTTCGGCGTTGTCCTCTGTGTTCCCCTTACGGTGCTGATCTGCACGGCGCTGTTCTATGGACATCCTGTAAAGAGAGCCGCGCAGGCAGGAGAAACAGAAGCAGAAAGCGAAGCGGGAGCAGAAGAAGAGCCCGCGGCAGGAGCAGAGGGGAAATAAAAGCTTTTTCCAGGAATAAAGGGCAGGGCGCAGGAATAGAATGGGAAAGAACATACAGATTTTCTCTGAAAAAGGAGTCGTATGAATCTTCTCTGGGGCGCTATGATTCTGATCGGAATGATTTATGGAGTGTTTTCGGGACGCGCGGAGGATGTGTCAGAGGCCGTTCTTTCCTCTGCCAGGGAGGCTGTGAACTTAAGTATTACGATGATGGGAGTCATGGCCTTCTGGACGGGACTTATGGAAATCGCTAAGGATGCGGGACTGATCACGTCTATGGAGAGGAAAATGCAGCCGCTCATTCGCTTCCTGTTTCCGGGAATTCCTCCGGATCATCCGGCGGGCGTTTCCATCAGTACCTGCTTTCTGGCAAACTTTTTAGGACTCGGAAACGCTGCCACCCCGGCGGGACTTAAGGCAATGGAAGAGCTGAACGGTCTGGAAGAGCAGAGAAGGAAAGGGCTGGCCCCGGGGGCACCTGTAATGAGGGGAACGGCCAGCAATGAAATGTGTACGTTTCTGATCCTGAATATTTCTTCCCTGCAGCTGATTCCCATGAGCGTCATCGCTTACCGGGCACAGTACGGCAGTCCCAATCCGACGGCCATCACAGGGCCGGCCATTGCGGCTACGGCTGTGAGCACGGGGGTGGCGGTGGTGTTTTGCAAAATAATGGATTTAAGGCGGAGAGGGTGAGACCTCTTCGCTTTTGTGGTGTTTTTACTACCATTTTGTTGACATCATAAAAAGCCAATAATAAAATGAAAGAAAAAATTCATTGTAAAAGGAAATTAAAATAATGTACGATGTAGCTGTAATGGTTAAGTAATACTTTCCCTATCTGCCGTCACTCGATAGTACGGCAGATAGGGAAAGTATTACTTAAATGAATGTAAAAAGTGGAAGTGAATTGGTCAGACACCTTCTGACCAATT
>DVGK01000055.1 GCA_018712785.1 Candidatus Choladousia intestinavium
CAGGTGGTTTTGAAATATGGCTGGACGAGAAGAAACTACACCATGTAGAGAGCTATAAAATTGAGAGTTCTCTACCAGGAAAAACAGTAGAACTCTCAATAAAACTACTGGTGAAATATCCTTAGTTCAGGAAAGAACACCTCAGACAAGAATTGTGCATACGATAAAAAGGGAGGCGGTGATATGAAGAAGCCAGAAATCATTAGCATGATAAAGATCAATGGGGTATGGACAAGACAGGAGGACATTCCCAGAGATGAGGTATCGAGGCTGGTATCACAAACCATCATAAGAGCTGCGGCAAACATAGGATTTGATGCAGCCAAAAGAAGAGAAACCGCCTGAGGGGCGGTAGAAAGGACAAGCATGAAACAAATTACACTACACGCCGCCACCAGCGTCCTGACCGTGGCCGTCTGGACAATCCTCTCCGGGGATCTGGGGCAGGCCGCAGGGGTTACCACATTATATTGGTTAATCTTCTGGGCGCTGGCAGAAGTGGCAGACCGGCGGGAAGGGAGGGGATTACATGATCGAAGCCAAGGAACAGTGGCTGATAGATGCACAGACCGTCCGGAAGCTGCGGGAAGAGACAAAGGCTGCGCTTGAAAGTGGTGAGATTGCCGGAATTGCCGCAGGCGTGATCCAGAAACACACCCTTGAACGGTTAAATCTGTGGGACCGGGATGGGGAAAAGTTTGAAGGAGGGATGAAATGAGACAAGTGGAAATAATTGACGAACTGATCAGGGTGTCCGAATTGTACAGCCGCATGGATGACCGGTATCTGCGCGGGATTGCAGCGGGGGTTAACATAGCGCTGGAAGCACTCTTAAAACAGGAAAATGCCCCGCAGCCGACCAAAGCAATGCGGGACATAAAAAATAGTACAAGGCTATTATAGGCCGGAATGGAGGAAAAAACAAGATGCTGAAAATAGAAGTCGATATCAAAAACGGTGAAATCAGAGCAGAAGCGAATGGGATTGAGCCGCTTATTTATGTGGAAATGGGGATAGCGGTAAAGAAATTTTATCAGATTCTTTGCGACCATAACCCGAAGGAAAGAGCGAAACAGTTAATATGGAGCCTTGCAGAATCAAGCCTTATGGAGGATGAAGAACTAGAAAAAGAGCTTGCAAAACGTACGGCAGAAGAACCGGAACTTGTTAAGACCGCTGAAATGTTAAGGGATTCTTGGTTTAGAACGGAGGAGGAAGAGAATGAGTAGTTTATATGAACTGACAGAAGCGTATGACACAGTTTTGGAAATGCTTTACGACCCGGAGGTAGATGAGCAGGCTGTAATTGACACGCTGGATGGAATTGAGGGAGAGATCGAGGACAAGGCGGACAATTATGCCAGGCTGATCCGAGAACTACAGGCGGATGCGGACAAGCTGAAAGAGGAAGAGCAGCGTATGGCTGCTCGGAGAAGATCGCTGGAAAGCCGGGCAGACCGGTTAAAGAGAAATCTGCAGGCGAACCTGGAGTTTATTGGAAAGACGAAATTTAAGACAGCGTTGTTTACTTTTTCGATTTCTCCAAACGGAGGCCTCCAGCCTTTGACCATCACAGAGAACCTTGGGGAAATCCCTGGAAAATATCTGATCCCGCAGCCCCCAGTACCGGATAAGGACAAGATCCGGGAGTTGCTGAAAAGCAAGGAAGTAGAATGGGCGCATTTAGAACCCAGGGGCAAGAGTTTAAGGATCCGGTGATGCGGTATGGAAGAGAGAATGCAAGAGGCAAGGCTGGATCCGTACCGGCTGAGCGCGCTTATGAAAGCGGCATCCAAGATTACAGATTCGATGGTGAATTCCGTGTGGCACCTGTCCTTTGATGAGATGGAACTTGTATTGGATTTGGTACGGCACGGAATTGAGAAAAGCAGGGAGGTGCAGAATGTTTCTGAACAAGACAGTTTTTAAGAGGCTGGTGAAAGCAGCGTATAACAACGGACGCTTGGCGGTTGGCGATATCTACGGAGGGATCTTGATTGATGGGAAAATCTGGCGGATCTGGTGCGCGGAAGGGCATATGCCGAACTGGGCCAAAGCGGCGCTGGTGGAGCTGATCGGGGAATTTCCAGGAGTAGGGCAGCTTCTGGAATACAAAAAGAATGAGGTACCGCAGATTCTCCTGTCGGAAAATGAAGACCTGAATCTGCCAGCCATGTACCGCAGGGCAGTGACTCCATACACAGTCACACAGGTGACTTATGGAGAGAAATATTTTAAGCTCCGCTTCCTTCAAGACCGAAAGACGAAAGAACTTGCGGCCTTATCAGAGGAATTGTACAGCTTGATTGATTTTTCCAATCTTGAGCCGAAAGAAAATCGTCCTGCGGGGCCGTCCACCTTCGATGGGGACCGGTTCTTTTGGAGAAATGAACAGTACGTACTTGTGCTGTGTGGCATGCGTACTACTGACGAGAAAACGTTAGAGGTTATGTCGCAGTTGGGAAAAATTGTATTTGAGGAGGATGCGTTATGGGAATTCCAGTCCTGATAATAGGGAAATCAGGGAGCGGAAAAAGCCGCAGCCTAAAAAGGTGTATTGGGAAAGATTTCGGCGTGATCCGGGTATTAAACAAGCCTCTGCCTTTCAGGGGTAAGATCCTGGGGAATGTGTGCAGCGATTACACAAAGATAAAGGCAGCGGTTAAAAGCGCGCAGTGGCCTAAATCCATTGTGATAGACGATGCCGGATATCTGATTACGGGACAGTTTATGGATGGACACAACACGACCGGGAAAGGGAACGCTGTTTTTTCCCTCTACAACCAGCTGGCGGATGACTTTTACCGGCTGATCCGGTCAATTGCCGATGAGGCGCCGCCAGACCGAATTGTTTACGTAATTATGCATGAAGATACGAATGAGTTTGGCGATATCAAGCCTAAGACCATAGGGAAACTCTTGGATGAGAAGGTCTGCCTGGAGGGGATGTTCACCATCGTTCTCCGGGCGGTCAAAGGGGAACGGTATATGTTCGTCACCCAGTCCAGGGACGGAGCGGTAAGCAAATCGCCGGATGATATGTTCCCGGAGATAGAGATCGACAATGACCTTTTGTATGTAGACGACACAATCCGGGAGTATTACGGGATAGAGAACCCGAAAAATAAAGAACAGGAGGAGCAGAAATGATTAAGAAACCGCAGGGATATGATGAGTCATGGGCATTTACCGGGGAGGCAGCAAGCCTTCCCGCTGGATGCTATGTGTGTGTCGTAAAAGGGGCGCATGAAGTAACGCAGAACGGCAGGGAGCAGTTTGTGCTCCTGTATGATATTGCGGAGGGGGATCATAAAGGATTCTTCCAGGGCCGGTTTGACGCAGATAAGGCAGGCGGCCGGGATGCCAAGTGGCGCGGGGTACACCGCCAGTATATGGATGGATCCAGCCTGCCATTTTTTAAAGGGCTGATCACCAGCGTGGAGAAGTCTACGCCAGGATTTGTGTTTAAGTTTGGCGTGGAAGGGAACGAAAAAACACTGATCGGAAAGAAGTTCGGCGCTGTAATGAGGAGAGAACAGTTCCAGGCGGATGACGGCTCCTTAAAATGGACCACAAAGATTGACCAGATCCGTAGCCTGGAAGGATTAAAGGATGCCAAGGTGCCGGAGGATAAATATCTTGACGGCGCCGCGAAACAGACGCAGGCCGGCGGAAACACGCCATACCTTGGAACACCGCCGCAGAAAGATACCGGTTTTATGAATATACCGGACGGAATTGATGAAGAGCTGCCGTTTAATTAAAGAGGACTATGAGGAGGTCAAACGTCTGGTAGGAATGCGCCAGGCCGTGGAATACTATGGATTCTCGGTGAACAGGAAGGGACGGTGTATTTGCCCGTTCCACCGGGACCGGCACCCCAGCATGAAGATTTACCCGCATAACCGGGGATATTACTGTTTTTCCTGCGGCGCCGGCGGGGACGTGATTACCTTTGTGGGGAAGCTCTACGGGCTGGACAATGAAAGCGCGGCCCGGAAGCTGATTGAGGACTTCCATTTGCCGGTCCATACGGAGGGATTATCCTACCGGGAAAAACGGGAGCGGGAGAAAAAGGTGCGGCAGCGGCGGGAATTAGAAGCTTTTAAAGGCCAGGCAGGGAAAATCCTGAGGGAGTACCGGAAAAGGCTCTGTGAAGCCGCCAGGTGCCCCATGAGCCCGCATTTTTCAGAGGCACTGCAATGGCTTACGGTGGTGGAATACTGGCTTTCCTGCCTGGAGGAATGCCCCCAGGAAATGAAAAAGGATGAAGGGATGGTGAGACAGCTTGGAACAATCGAACGGAGACTTACTGCATGGGCTTCAGACCCTGCAGAAAGGGCAGCCATTTCCGGATGAGCTGTTTTACCGGATTTTCGAGATTGAGGACGTGGTGGAACGTACCCAGTACATAGAGGCGGCCAAGAGCGCGGCCAGGGATTTAAAGCGGGTATCGGAGTTTAATTCTGTGCTGAAGGCTTTTTTTACGGATTACCAGCAGCAGATGCATGCCCGCGGGAATACCACGCAGTTTACCGGGCAGCCGCTGGAGCTGGAGTGTGCTGGGTGGATTGCCGGGGACAGCGGCGTTTATACGGAACGGCTGGACAATCAGTGGGTACCGATCCGGATCATGGCCTGTTCCCACCCGATTATGCCGGTCCGGATCCTGAAAAACGTGGATACAGGGGAGGAGCGTGTCACGTTGGCATATTTCAAATACGGGGAGTGGCAGCATGTAACGGTGAACCGGGAAGCCTGTGCGGATAATTCAGCTATTGTGAAGGTACTCAGCCGGATCGGCGTGGAGGTAACCAGTGAGAACGCGAAATATCTGGTGAGGTATATCAGCGACTGTATCGGGATGAACCCGGCCAAGCTCCTGCCTTTGAAAGCGATTAACCGCCTGGGGTGGTGCGGAAATGAGTTTATGCCTTACGCCCAGGACATTGTCTATGATGGGGACATCGACTATGAACCGATCTTCCGAAACGTCAAGAGCGGAGGAAACTATGAAGTATGGAGGGCGTACTGCGGGGAGCTGCGGAAGAACCTGATTGTACGACTGGCCTTCGCAGCGGCGGCCGGCAGTGTGCTGATTGAAAAGCTAAATATCCTGCCTTTTGTGCTGCACATCTGGTCCGGGGAGTCCGGGACGGGAAAGACGGTGGCGATCATGGCAGCTATGTCCATCTGGGGAAATCCCAAGATGGGCGGGCTGGTGAAAACCATGAACACCACGAAAGTGGGGATTATGCGCACATCTGCCTTTCTGTATAGTCTCCCCTACGCAGGGGACGAGCTGCAGACCATGAAAGACCGGTGGATGACGAATTTCGACCAGCTGATCTACCAGATCACGGAGGGAATTGACCGTGGACGGGGCCGGGCCTCTGGAGGCGTAGAGGAAACAAAAACCTGGCATTGCAGCTACCTTTTTACCGGCGAGGAGCCGATCACGAAGCAGAACAGCCGGGAAGGGGCAAAGAACCGGTCCATTGAGATCGAGGTTGAAGGGAAGCTGATCGAGAACGGGAATGAGACAGTGAAGATCCTGACCGAGAATTACGGCTTTGCCGGGGAGAAGATTGTACGCTATCTTCAGGAGACAGACTGCGGAAGGCTGCAGGAGGAATATAAACAGTATTTTGACCAGATCTGCAAGCTGAATACCACAGAAAAACAGGCCATGGCTATGTCCTGCATGTTGGTAGCGGACCGAATCTTAACAGACTTGATATTCACGGATGAGGCGCCCTTACATGTGAGAGATGTAAAGCAGTTTTTAAAGACCGCAAACGATGTGGATGTGGCAGACCGGTCATACGGAAATGTTCTGAACTGGATTGCGCAGAATCCCATCCGTTTCCAGGATCCAAATGAGGCGGACGCAGTAAACCGTGGGGAAGTCTGGGGAAAAATCGTGGAAGATGAGAAGCACCCGGAAGAACCTCCTGTGGCAGTGGTGAACAAGGATGTCCTGTGTAGGTTCCTTGAAAAAGAAGGGTTTGACTACACTGCGGTCAGTAAGAAATGGGCGGAGAAAGGATATCTGCAGAAGAACTCTCAGGGAAAATTTGTCCATCAGACGAGGGTGTATGGAATTAAGGCTAGTTATGTAAAGATTGTCATGGAACCAATAGCAGATCCGGATGGATTTGTGAAACTGGAGGATTTAGAGGATGGACAGATGGAGCTGCCGTTTGAATAAAGTCTTACCATGGTATTTTTAGTAAGACCTTGGTAAGACACGGAAATGGCTTAAAATGGGGCTTTATACTATATAGTCTTACCATCTTACCTGTCTTACCATGTATAACAACTATACGCGCGAGGGAAATAAAAATATC
>DVGK01000056.1 GCA_018712785.1 Candidatus Choladousia intestinavium
AGAAATCAAAGCAGGACAGAAGGGCCCTTTCGCTATCTGCAGAAGATGGCGAGAGAAGGCTACGCCTGGGCAGGACAGCTGACGAATACCGACGAAGACGATCCGGCTCTGGACGGCTGTGTGAACGGCGACAACAAATACTACATGAACGGCGCAACCTTTGCTCAGATGATCTGGATGGGACGTCCGGTATCGGAATTTTTGAAAGCGCCAGTTACCGCTGTCAACAGTCAGTTTGACAAGGTTACGACCAAGGGGTACTATTTTGACTTTCTTGGTGCACAAATTGCCTATCATATTAGCAGAAAGGGAGATCCGCCGTATTATGCGGCTAACACCTATTACGATGACAACGGCACCAGACGGTTTACCACCTTTGACGACGCTTCGGCCATGGCGGCGGAGCTGTACCGCAAGGGCTATGAGATTCCCTATTCGGAAGTCGATGTAGGGGATTTGGTTTTCTACCGGGCGGAATCGCTGATCGATAACAGTGAAGATCGCAGAGAATCCGCCTGCTTCCGCTATATCACTCAGGTGGGCGTAGTCTATGAAAAGGAGGAAGATCAACCGCCGGTGATCATGGAGTTTTCCGACGTATATTCAAGGCTGCTGGGGAAAAATTACATTCACAAGGTGAGCGGAGCTACGGCGTTCGGCTTGGTACGCGGAGCGGGACTTAATTACCGGATTGCGATGTGCGCAAGACATCCGGCGGCTTACGGTCAGCCGGACAACGTACCGGCAGCGTTTGGCAAGTACAGGAACACCAATTTTGATCCGGAATAGAAAAGGAAAAAAGCATTCCTATAGAGAATGAAATTTGAACTTTGAAAAAATAAAATCTCCCCGTATGATGTATATGAGTTTCGCGACTTAATACATCTGAATACAAAGGAGATTTTATAGCAATGAAAGTAAAGTATGAAGACCGCCTGAAACAAAAATTACTCGCCATCACACCAGATACCCTCGTTGTTGGCGTGGATATCGCCAAAAACTATCAGTGGGCAAGATTCGTCGATTTTCGGGGCATAGAACACAGCCGTGCCTTGAAATTCAAAAACAGAAAAGGCGGCTTCGAGATTATCTTAGCAAGAATCCGGCAGATATGCAAGGAAGAAAACTTCACAAAGATCGTTGTTGGGATGGAGCCAACCGGACATTACTGGAAAGTCTTTGCCAACTGGCTGGAGAAGCAGGTCGGGATAACGGTTGTCCTTGTGAATCCCTATGCGACCAAACAGGCAAAAGAACTGGATGACAACAGCCAGACAAAGTCCGATAAAAAAGACGCCCTAACGATCGCAAAGCTGGTGAAAGATGGAAGATATTTTGAACTGTATCTGCCTCACGACATCTATGCGGAACTGCGAGGACTGTCCACAACGAGGACCGGGTTAAACAAACGTAAAAACGCATTGAAAAACACGATCACGGCGATACTGGATGAATTTTTTCCGGAGTATGAGGAAGTGTTCAAGCATCCCCTTACCGGCAAAGCGTCCCGGCATATATTAAAGACCTGCCCGTTCCCTAAATTTATTATTGAACTGGGGGAGGAAGGTGTCACAGCAGAGATAAAAAAGGCAGTAAAGAAAACCGTTGGCAGGAAGAAAGCAGGACAACTTGTAGAGGCTGCGGAAGGGTCTGTAGGCGTAGATTACGGCGAGGAAGCAGCAAGGCTTAAGCTGCGGTTGATGTTGGAGGAGCTGGAGCTTCTGGAGAAGCAGACAGAGGAACTGGAAAGCCAGATGGAATCCGCATTAGAGAATACAGACTACGCAGAGTTCCTGTTGAGTATAAAAGGGATTGGAGTTGTGACATTGGCTGCGTGCTTGGGAGAATTAGGAGACCCGACAAGGTTTGACAGCCCGCGACAGATGAGCCGGATGGCAGGATACAATCTTGTAGAAGACAGTTCCGGCAAGAATAAAAGCGGGACAAAGATATCCAAACGTGGGAGGAAAAACCTGAGGAGCGTGCTATATCAAATGGCGCTTACAATGGTTGCGACAAATGCTGAGATGAAGCAGTTATACCATTACCTGAAGACAAGAGAAGAAGCCCCCTTGCGAAAGATGCAGGCCCTGATCGTAGTGAGTAAGAAGATACTGACCTTGATTCATACGCTTGCGAAAAAGAAAGAGAGTTACGATTCGGGGAAAGTCTTCGGGGCTGTTCGCAGGGAGCAGCTAAAGGCGGCTGCCTGACCATAAAGAGAGCCGATAATGGCACGGGGACAAGGAGGATTCCTCCATCAGCCCACAGAGGCAGCATAACAGCACAAGTCTGCCCCGTGCCTTTATCCATAAAGCAGAATGAAGGAATGTCAGGGCATAGACCCAGTGAGAACTGATAGGGTAAGCGAAAGGATATACATCGGCAGAATCACATTTACCAATCATTCCATCCATTTATGGGTGATGATATAAAACATTAAAAATATATCGGGAGATATATCGGGAGATATATTGACAAATTTCAAATATTGAGATAGGAGGATTTTAGAAATGATGAACACAGAGAACACCGCTTTACAGATGATTGCCGAAGCTGCCCGGTGTCCGGACTATGGCCCCGACATGGTTAAGGCGCTGAT
>DVGK01000057.1 GCA_018712785.1 Candidatus Choladousia intestinavium
CGACTAATACCATTTAGACAGACCTGCCATTATGTAGCAATCATTTCGTAAAAGCGCTGATAAAATCAGGTTTTCAGCGGTGTGGACATCATTCTTCATCCCATAACTTCCGTTTTATAATGAGATACTCACTGTCTGCGTCCATCTATCCAAGATGAATAATTTCATAACCTTATCAGCCAGGGAGACTCCTCACTTTCGCTTTGTAATAAATAGCTACGTTGTCCGACTCATCTGACTTTCGCTTTATAATGAAGAAATCACTATACAAACGCTTCTACACAAAAACACCTAATTCAGCCACTTTTGATGTAGAAAACGGTCATCATAGCCTATTTTCATGCCACTAAAAATTCAGGCTAGCCATTCCCACCCCTCACAACCTTCTTCCCCTCCTTACAAAAAAACCGCCTCACTCACCTCTCTGGTTTCAGTGCTGCGGACATTTTTCCATCTTTACTTCAGCATACGACTCTCTGATCTCTGGTAAAATGTCCTGCCTCTATTGCACCGAACCACTTTCCATATCTTTGTCAACCATTCTGCTGTCTTAAAATTTCAGTTTTATGTTTCATTTTATTTCTTTTCACATAGAGCCATCCTTGCCGAATACCGCGCCTACGGTTTTCAGCAGTATTTTTATATCCAGTCCTATGCTCCACTGATTGATGTATTGCATATCCAGCTGTACCACTTCCTCAAAGTCTGTAATTTTGCTTCTTCCGCTGATCTGCCAGAGACCGGTGATGCCCGGCTTTACGGCAAGTCTGGCTCTGTGGTGCAGCTCGTATTTTTCCCACTCGTCCACTGTAGGAGGTCTGGTTCCCACCAGACTCATATCCCCCTTCAGCACATTGAAGAACTGGGGAAATTCATCCAAACTCCATTCGCGGATGAAATTTCCGATTCCTTTCTTTAAAGTGCCGTCCGGCAGTTCTTTGCTGCCGATGATTCTTGGATCCCAGTCCAGCTTAAACATCCGTCCGTCGCTGATCCGGTTCTTTTCCATCAGTTCCTTTTTCCGCTCTTCCGCATCCAAGTACATGCTGCGGAACTTATACATGTGAAAACGCTTGCCGTTTCTTCCCACCCGAACCTGCGAAAAAAAGATCGGGCCTGGAGACTGTATATAGATGGCAGGGCCCACAAAAAGGATCAGAATTCCCGTCAACAAGCATCCCACTATTCCTCCCAAAATGTCCATGCTCCGCTTCAGGAAGCTCTGGCGCAGGGAAGAATAGTTAATGCTGGTAGTCAGTACCGTATAGCCTCCCATCCGCTCCACAAACTGCTTTTTCCCTCCCCGTTCTGGAAAGCCTGCGATTTTGGTATGTACGACAATACCCATCTCATAAAAGCTGTCTGCCAGCTTTTCCGGATATGGCATATCCTCCGGCAGATTAAAAAGCACTTCATCAATCCATTTCCCGGAAGTATATTCCAGAATATGCGGAATGTCAGAAACCACTTTTACTCCTGCTATACTTTCACCTGTAGCATCCTCATCTGTCAGAACCAGCCCCTCTATTCCAAACTGTTCATAATTATTATTCTGAATATTGCAAATAGTAGAAACAGACAGCGATCTGGTAGTGATAATCAGAAGAGAGCGTTTTCCTTTTTCCTTCTTGCGATTCTTCAGACATTTTTTCCAAAAGAGCCGGAAAATATAGCCCAGGACTATATAGAAAGCTCCAGTAAGATACACAATGATTCTTGAATAGTCCGCTCCTGCCTGCACGGAAAATAAATAAAAGCTTAAAAAGAGCAATACCAGACATACATGCTTGACCATCATGGCAAATTCATTGTAGTATCCTCTTTTGGTAACATTTTTGAAGGATTCAAAAAAGATGGCCACAAGCACATCGATAAGAGTCAGGATCACCGCAATGTTCAAGTAAATCTGCTCTCCATAGGGATTCGGATTTCCTATCCGGATCCAGTAGGACAGGATAAAAGAAATCTGCAGAGCTATAAAATCCACAACCATAAAATCTATATGCTTGACCCATCTCTCTGACTTCCTTCGGTACATACTCACTCACTCCGCGCGTCTGTATTTCCCACAACGATGTAGATATCTACATCTTCGGGTTCCTCTTCTCCATCTGACATCAGGATGCCTTCTGTAATCTCACCGATCCGGATCCGGCTTTCCGTGAAATAGTCCTGGAAAGGAAGCGCCTGCTGACGCTCCTGAGTATAGATTACCGTTTCATCCTCCGCCTGTTCCGCATAACTGGCGGATATAACATCTTCATATCCGTCTGCCTCCAGCTGTGATTCCCAGTATCCGGCTACTCCTTCTACCCCGGTGCCATTGAGAACCAGGATTCTCAGATCTGCCTGGATTTCTTCCGATTCACTTTCCGTTTCTGATTCTTCCGCACCGTCCTCCTCTGAAGATTCCGTTTCCTGAGAATCCTCCTGTGATTCCTCCTGTGTCTCTTCGGAGGCTTCGTCCGAAGCATCCTGCTCCTGTGTCTCCTCGGAGGCTGCTGCCGAATCACCGGAAGCTTCCGAGCCAGTTTCCGTCTCTGCCTCCGTGGTGCGCTCCGGGCGCACGTACTCGGTCTCGCCCTGGGACAGTTGAGCGATCTCGCTTTCATAATCCCTCTGCTTGCTCCTGGTTCGGAAGACCATAAGCAGGATGCAGACCAGCAGGAGGATCACAGCCGCAATATATATCACCATCTTAAGTGGATTTTTTCTTTGTCCAAAATCATTCTTTGCCATAGGTGTAAGAGTCCTCTTCTCCGCATTGTTTCAGCGAAGGGAGATTCCGGCGCTCTGCCGGAACTCTCTCCGCGAAGCATTTAATGTACAGCCCGTCTTACATAGCTGCTTCGGTAGCAGCAGTAGTTTCTGCCGCTTCTGTCTGAGCAGCGTCTGCCGCCGTACCTGTCAGAACCGTGAACGGCCCAAGGCAGGGGAAGGTCGCTGTAATGGAACCAGTTGCCGGATCGTACTCATCTACTTCAACGAAGTAAACATCTCCGGTCTCCGGATCCACCTGCATAAGAAGCAGATCTTCGGCTGTCAGGTCTCTGGCAACCTCTACCACAAGGGTAGCAGTCACTTCGCCGTCCAGCGTGAACTCTACATTTGTGCCGTCGGTAATGGCCAGATCAACAAACGGGGTAAGAGCCTCGTATGCTGTAATATCCACAACAACGCCGTTCTGTGTTCTGATCTCTGCTGTGGTGTCTACACCCAGCGCTGTCAGAGCGTCTGCTACAGACATGGTCACTGTATCGTCGTTGAACTGGTCAACAACCGTTGCTACAGTGGCATTTGTGTAGCTTGATGTGTCAGCGTCCTGCACGGTCAGAGTATATCCTGTGGGGATATTTCCGGATACCACTGTGGGTGCTTCCGGAATCAGTGATCCGATGCTGGGAGCTGCGGCGGCGGTCATGGTCATTCCAATGGTCATGGCTGCTGCACAAATAAATGCGGTAAGTCTTTTCATTCTCTCTCCTCCTTTCCCGCGTATTTCGGCCCATAGGGCCAATGTATGTTCAAACTTATTTCTAAGTTCAAACCGAAATTAGATTTCTTCATAGAACAGGTCAATGACCAGTTCCTGAAGGGCGTCCTCATCCACGTAAAACTCGTCGTGAAGCTCGCCTGCCTGATCCTCCCCCTCCGGCCTGTAGTAATCTGCGTCTGAAAAGGAGACAGATTCCAGAAGGTTTGCCAGTTCCAGATATTTATTCCGGGTAATGCTGGTCTGGAGATAATCCTCCATATCCTGCAGCTCTTCCCACACGCCGTTCATGTCTTCTGAAAGACGTGTTTTGATCTGGGGCACATACGCGTTGATATATGCCTGCTGCCGTTCAATTCTCCCCTCATTGCTGAAGTCTTCGGCAGTATCCCGGTACTGGAGATAATCCGTTACATTGGAATCATCCAGTGTCACTACAGCTCCTTGCTGAAGCTCCGGATATTTTTCCGCCAGATCATTATTGGGCACGGTCAGGGTAATCCCTCCCGCCAGATTATTGATATACGGCATGGAGGTCTGATTGGTCACTGCGTATTCATCTATGGGAATTCCCAGGAGATTCTCCACAGCCTCCACCAGATTCTCACAGCTGGCCTCCCCGCCGTCGCCGTAGCTGTAGGCGTAGCCCAGATGGGTGGTATACATCCCCATGTCTGTTCCATTCAGCGTATAGCGCCGAACGTCCGTCATGGTATCCCGGTTCAGGGCCAGAATGCTCATCTTCTGGCTCTTTTTATCTAAAATCACCAGAGAAATGCTGTCTGCCCTGGCCTTGTTGCTGTACTGTTCGCTGCTCTCCATCTTGCCTTTTGAGTCAATGCCCGCGTACAGCACCGTAGTGATCAGGCTGTTGTACTGATACTCTTTTCCCTGGTAGGTAATATTTCTGTACCCGCTTTTCATATCTACGGAGTTCCCCGCAGTCACCTGCAGCCGGTTCTGCCTCTGATAAGCCCGAACCAGGAAAAATCCGCTGATTCCTATGACCACTGCTCCCACCGCCGCGCAGACCGCGATTGTTCTTCTTCTGCGGCGAATCCGCCGGCGGCTGTGCCGCCTTCTGTGATGTCCGCTGCGGTGTCTGCCATATTCCTCTGACTCTCTCCCGTGACTGCTCATGGTCATCCTCACTTCTCCTGCTTCTTCCTGCTGCCTCTCTTTTCTTTCTTCTCTCCATAGCCATAGCCGTATCCGTAACCGCCGTAGCCATAGCCATATCCGTAGCCATACCCTTTCTGGCTCATGCCTACTTTGTTAAGAATCACTCCCAGAATCTTAATCCCGGCATACTCCAGCTGTTTCTTGGCCCGGACCACCTGGGCCCGCTCTGTGATGCCGCTTTCGATTACAAGCACCGTTCCGTCGCACCGCTTCGCGATCAGCGCGCCGTCAATTACCGGATTCACCGGAGGCGTATCTACAATGACATAGTCATATCTTTTCTTCAGTTCATCCAGCAGAAGGGAAAAGAGCTTCCCTGAAACCAGCTCGCTGGGGTTGGGAGCCACAGCTCCTGTGAAAACCATATCCAGAAACCGGTCGTCTGTCCGGTAAATAATCTCATTCATGGGCGTCCGCCCGCAGAGAAATTCCGTCAGGCCCTGCACGTTGTCCTGGATGTTGTACCGGGTCATAGTCAGGGAGTTCCGGATATCGCAATCCAGGTACACGGTCTTTTTCTTAAGTCCCGCCATACTCTTGGCCAGGCGAAAGGCAATGGAGGATTTTCCTTCGTGAGCCAGGGCGCTGGTCACCGCTATGACCTTCAGGTCAAATCCGCTGAGCTGAATATTTCCTCTGAGAACATTGATGGCTTCCTTTGCCTGAAAGGGCAGGGATTCCGCCTGAGGAATGACTTTTCTTGTCTCAGGGATTTCCATTTTCCATTTCAGTTGCTGTTCCATATTACTTTCCTTTCCCCTCCCGATAGTAAGGCACTGCCGCCAGGATGGGCAGGCCAAGATACTTCTCTACGTCTTCTTCTGATTTGATCGTGCTGTCCATCAGCATGCGGATGATCAGCACCGCGCAGACCGCCAGCGCTCCCAGCAGGCCTCCGATAGCCATGTACATAAAAATACTGGGGGTAACATCCTGCACCGATTCCGCGATGGAATAATCGATGACTGTGGGCTCGCTGCTTCCGATAATCTGGTAGATCTGGTCTATACTGATATTCATCAGGGCATTGGTGATGTTCCGGCTCAGTTCCGGATCCCCGCATACCACCTGCATCTCAATAATGTGGGTGGAGTCCGGATTCGTCACCGTCACCAGCTCGCTGAGCTCCTCGTAGTCCAGATCCAGCTGCAGTTCGTCAATCACCCGGTTCAGAACCGTCCGGCTCTTTATGATATTGGCATAGTCCTCTGTCAGGGCCGCGCTTAACTGCAGATCTGAAAAGGAAATCATGGAATCTGTGTTCGTTATGTAAATAGACGCGTCCGCCTGATAGGATGGCTGCATTAAAAAGGTGTGGTAGGCTCCGAAAAGCACCGCTCCGATCAAGAGGGCCATCAGGATCATCTTCCACTTATACACCAGCAGGAAAAAGATTTCCTTCAGGTCAATTTCAATTTCATCATCTGTCCAGGCCTGCACCTGTTCCTGTTTCTTGATTTCTTCCATGTTCTCTCCCACTATTCGTTCTTTACTATTTTTTTGACATTTGTAATAAAAATTTCCTTCTGTCTCTCAGAACTGAGATTTTTTTCAATCCAGGGGTAGGCCCGCTCTGCTTCCATGGGCCTGAAGTAGATTCCGTGGCAATCCGTGGCCAGATAATCCACCAGTCCTTCCTTCACCAGTCTTCCCCAGGGATTTTTCTTAAAAAAAGTATCCTTCTCCTGAAGCCTTCCCAGGTTCATCTGCAGGAGAACTCCCTGTTCCCTCAGATGACGGAGATTTTCTTTTTTGTTCAGGCAGGCATATCTCTCAAAATGTGCCAGAATGGGCTGATATCCGCTGCGCCAAAGCTGCTCCAATCCCTGCTGCATGTAGCTGTACAGACAGTTGGGAGAAAACTCCACCAGCACGTACCTGCTTCCTGCCAGCGTCAGCGCTTCCCCTGTTTTCAAAGCCTGCACAAGTCCGCTGTAGTAATAGCACTCATGTCCCGGATACAGACGGATCTCCAGATTTAGCTTCCTGCATTCCTCCTGAACCTGCTTCAGGACATTCAAAACCTGCCTGCTGTCTGTGAGAAACTTTCCAGGATGAAAATGAGGGGTAGCTATGATGCCCCGAATCTTCTGCCGGACAGCCTCCTGCAAAGTCTCCATGGTATCCTCCATGTCCCTGGCTCCATCATCCAGGCCCGGCAGAATATGACTATGCATATCATAAATTCCGATCATCTTTTTCTGCCTCCGTCTGTTTTGTATTTTTGCGCAAATAGAAAGACGTCAATCCTGACGCCTTCTCAACTGCGTTTCTCCGCTTCCGTCTATTCTCACTCAAACATGTCTTCCCCTTCTTAGCGGTCACATTTTACGGCATCTTTTAATTTTAAATTTTTTTCTAACCGTTTACGAAGTGATAATAGCACACATCCCTGGATTTATCAATCAATTTATTGTTTCAAGATTAGTTATATAATTTTACCACCTCACCCGCTTTATTTTTTCTATTCTATTATTTCATTATTATTTTCTGATATTATTTCATCTCTATTTAAAAATGAATTTGTAACTTAAGAAAGAAATAGCCCTTTCAGCCGTATCTTTACCCATAATTTTTCCTGCGTTTCCAAAAAAAATGCAGAAAAAAACTGCCGTCCGCTGTATCTCTTCACAGCGAACGGCAGCCTGCCTTTCTTTGCAGCCTGGCGGCTTCTCCTTAAGAAAGCTGGGACAGTCTTGTCTTCACCTGTTCCATCATCTGTGTGTATTTTTCAAGCTTTGCTTTTTCTTCGTCTACCTTGGCCTGGGGAGCTTTGCTCATAAAACGTTCATTGTTCAGCATTCCATTTACCCGGGCCAGCTCTTTTGTCAGCCTTTCCTCTTCTTTCTTCAGGCGCTGGATCTCCTTCTCCACGTCTATCAAATCCGCGAAGGGCATATAGATCACAGCCTCCGGAATCACTGCGGATACAGCATCCTCGGAAATCCCCTTTTTGTCTTCCTGTACATGAACCTCACCGGCATACCCAAGGGAGGCGAAGAAGACTCTTCCCTGCTGGAAAATGTTCCGTACGGCCTCGTCCTCGGCCACTACATAGACCTGTGCCTTCCTGGAGGGAGGAACATTCATGCCGGTGCGCACGTTCCGGATGGCCCGGACAGCCTCTTTAATGGTTTCCACTGCCTTTTCTTCTCTGGGGAAATTCTGTTTTTCCTCATAGATCGGCCAGGGGGAAATCATAATGGACTCTTCCTCCGGCCACAGGGTACAGAAGATCTCTTCTGTGATAAAAGGCATGTAGGGATGAAGAAGCTTCAGCGCCGTTGTCAGGACATTCTTCAGAGTCCAGAGAGCGGCGGCCTTGGTGGTGTCTGTCTCGCTGTAAAGCCGGGGCTTTACCATCTCAATATACCAGTCGCAGAACTCCTCCCAGATAAAATCATATACCTTCTGTACGGCAATGCCCAGCTCATACTTTTCCATATTCTCGGTAACTTCCCGGATCAGGGTGTTGGCCTTAGAGATGATCCAGCGATCCGGATCCGTCAAATCTTCCTGAGAAATTTCCGCCGGAATCTCTGCTTTCTCCAGATTCATCAGAATAAACCGGGAGGCGTTCCATACTTTATTGGCGAAGTTTCGGGACGCTTCCACTCTCTCCATGTAAAAGCGCATGTCATTTCCCGGAGCGTTTCCGGTAATCAGAGTCAGACGCAGGGCGTCCGCTCCGTACTGGTCAATGATCTCCAGGGGATCGATGCCGTTGCCCAGAGACTTGCTCATCTTTCGTCCCTGAGAATCCCGCACCAGTCCGTGAATCAGCACGTGGTGGAAGGGTACCTGCCCGGTCTGCTCCAGAGAGGAGAAGACCATCCGGATGACCCAAAAGAAGATAATATCGTATCCCGTCACCAGAACGTCCGTCGGGAAGAAGTAATCCAGTTCCGGGGTGTGATCCGGCCAACCCAGGGTGGAGAAAGGCCAAAGAGCCGAGCTGAACCAGGTGTCCAGGGTATCCTCATCCTGTACAAAGTGTGTGCCGCCGCACTTGGGGCAGATTTTGGGCATTTCTCTTGCTACTACAGTCTCCCCGCAGTCCTGGCAGTAATAGGCGGGAATCCGATGGCCCCACCAGAGCTGCCTGGAAATGCACCAGTCCCGGATATTCTCCAGCCAGTGGAGATAGATCTTGTCAAAGCGTTCCGGCACGAAGGTCAGCGAGTGATCCTTCAGGGCCTGAATGGCCGGCTTTGCCATCTCATCCATGCGCACGAACCACTGGGGCTTGATCATAGGCTCCACGGTGGTCTTGCAGCGGTCATGGGTACCCACGCTGTGGCAGTGGGGAACCACCTTTACCAGAAGTCCCAGATCCTCAAGATCTTTTACGATGGCTTTTCTTGCTTCATACCGATCCAGGCCGGCGTACTTTCCGCCAAGCTCGTTGATGGTGGCGTCGTCATTCATAATGTTGATTTCTTCCAGATTGTGACGCTTTCCCACCTCAAAATCATTGGGGTCATGGGCCGGGGTGATCTTTACGCAGCCGGTTCCAAACTCAGGGTCTACATAGGAATCCGCGATCACCGGGATCTGTCTTCCTGTCAGAGGAAGCTCCAGCATCTTTCCGATCAGATGGCTGTATCTCTCGTCCTCCGGGTTTACTGCCACTGCCGTATCTCCCAGCATGGTTTCCGGACGGGTGGTGGCGATCTCTACATACTTTCCCTCTTCTCCCACAATGGGATAATTGATATGCCAGAAAAAACCGTCCTGATCCTGATGCTCTACCTCGGCGTCGGAAAGAGAGGTCTGGCATACGGGACACCAGTTGATAATTCTGGAACCTTTATAAATATAGCCTTTTTCATACAGACGGATAAATACCTCCTGAACGGCCTTGGAGCAGCCCTCATCCATGGTAAACCGCTCTCTGTCCCAGTCGGCGGAGGCTCCCAGCTTTTTCAGCTGATTGATGATCTTGCCGCCGTATTCCTCTTTCCAGGCCCAGGCGTATTCCAGGAATTTCTCTCTTCCGATCTCTTTCTTGTCGATTCCCTGTTCCTTCAGCTTTTCGGTCACCTTCACCTCTGTGGCGATGGCCGCATGGTCGGTTCCCGGCTGCCAGAGGGTTTCATATCCCTGCATTCTCTTAAAGCGAATCAGAATATCCTGCATAGTCTCATCCAGAGCATGGCCCATATGAAGCTGACCCGTTACGTTGGGCGGCGGAATCACGATGGTAAAAGGTTTTTTGTCCGGATTCACTTCCGCGTGAAAGTATTTCCTGTCCAGCCACTTCTGGTACAGGCGGTCTTCCAGCCCTTTGGGGTCATACGTCTTCGCCAGTTCTTTTTTCATTGCGCTTCCTCCTCATTTTGGATTCTTTTTTGAACCTGTTTCTTCTATATTATAATAGGAACATAATGGGCTATAACTTGGGCAAAATACAGCGGGAATAAAAAAAGCCCTCTGCATACAGCAAAGGGCGAAAATCCGCGGTACCACCTTTATTAAGACTGCCTTCCTCCGGAAACAGACTCATCTCTTCATTCTGTAACGGGAACTCCCGGAACTGCCTACACACCACAGGGCTTCAGCCGTTCAGTTCAAAAGCTACCTTCCCCAGCCGCTCTCCCGGACAGCCTTTCAGCCGGTGAACTGTCCTCTCTTTTGGCGCTGACTGCGTACTCCTCTTTCTCGTCACTTTTTTCCTATGGGATAACCTTAACAGAGGAATGGAAAATTGTCAAGGAAAACTGATCTCTCTGTTTTTTTCTGCTGTTATTTTAATTCAGAATTTCGGAAATCGGTTTCATCTTCCGCTCTAGGTTCCGTACTGTTTTGCTATACGCTGAGCTTCTTCTCCATAATCCAGCCGGACACAAAATAGTATACTGCGGACAGAAGCAGGGCCGCCAGGATGATCAGAACGTACTGAATGGTGAAGTCCTTTAATGCGGGCACCAGATCCAGGAACATTCCGTCCACCCACATCAGAATCATATACAGCACGAAACTGACAAAACCGCTGAATTTTTTCCCTGCCAGCACGGAGGCTGAAAGGAGGATCGCGAAATAACCGGTCACTACCATCAGAAGCCAGGAGGCAATGCAGGCAAAAAAGGTTACAAGAATCTCCCGGACCGGGATCTCAAGGTTGACGTTTATGGAAGCCGCGAAGTTCTGCAGCAGATCCACAAATTCTTCCAGGCCCCCGATATAGATCATTCCTATGGTCCAGTCTGCCGCCGCCAGCAGAGCAAAAAATACGCCGGCCAGGAAAAGGGAAATCCCGTTTTCCAGCACCTTGGCTCCCAGAATCTGAAAGCTGTTCCTGGGGGTAAGAAAGAGCATGTAGCTCTGCTTTGTGTTTAAATCTCTGTGCCAGATCAGAAGGCTTTCGATTCCAATGTAAAAAATTCCCACAGACGCGCAGAGAACTAAGCCCAGGACTCCGATCCCCAGTCCTTTCTCCCATTTTAAAAATACGCCAAACAGATAGAAGATCTCCACCAGCGCTGTAATTACCAGCAGAACCGCTTTGGAAAACATCGTTTTCCGGAATTCATATTTCATCAGTTTTCCCATTTCTGTTCCCCTCCATGTCCATAAATCTCTCTGTAACGGTCCACCACAGATTTGCCTTGCGTCATGCGAAGCTCTTCCACGCCGCAGACGTCTACCAGATGACTCTCCTTCATAAAAATCGCCTCATCTGCCACCCGCTCCAGCTCATCTACCAGATGACTGGAAATCACCAGGGAAACATCCTGTTCCGCCGCCTCAATGACGCTGGCTATAATATCATCTCTGGCCAGCAGGTCAATTCCGTTCAAAGGCTCATCCAGCAGATAGACCCTGGCGTTTCGCGCCATGGTAACTGCGATCTTAAGCTTCGCCATCATACCGGAGGAAAGAGCCTTGGCCTTCAGATCCGGCGTCAATTCCATCCGTTTCAGAAGAGACTCATATTTCTCCTGTGAAAAATCTTCAAAAAAATCCCGATAATATTTTCCTACATCTCCCACCGTCATCCATGGATAGAAATACGGCTCTGTGGACATATAGGCGATCTCCCGCCGGCTGTTCTGTCCTACAGGCCGGCCATTGTAATAAAAACCACCGGAGGTAGGCTTTACAAGTCCTACTGCCATTTTCATCAAAGTCGTTTTTCCGCTGCCGTTGGGACCCAGCATCGCGTAGATCCTGCCCGGCTGAATCTGCAGGGACACATGATCCACTGCTGTCTTTCTGCCGTATGTCTTCGTAATCTCTCTGCACTCTAACATCCTGTTCTCTCCTTAACCATCTGAATCACTTCTTCGCCGGGTATTCCCAGCCGTTTCATTCCTTCCAGGAACTGGTCCATCAGCTCCCCTGCCATCTCCGCCTTCAGTCTGCCTACTACTTCAGGCTCCTCAGTCACAAATGTACCCATGCCTCGCTTTGTATAGCAAATCCCCTCGCTTTCCAGTTCCCGGTACACGCGGCTGACAGTGTTGGGGTTGACAGCGAATTCTACTGCCATATCCCGGACAGAAGGAAGCTTCTCTCCCGGTTTCAATTCCCCTGTAACAATGTCCCTTTTTATCATTGTCATTACCTGCAGGTAAATAGGAAGCGCCGGATTAAATTCCATACAATCATCCTTTCGTGTGTTTGTGTATCGGTGTACTATCAACATAGTACACTAGAACTATAAGATTGTCAATAGTTTTTTCTCTTTTTTTCAAACAATAGAAAACACGCTCCGCAACCCGTCTTATCTGCTTGCTGTTGGCTGAACTGATACAAAAATCCGCCCGGACAGAAAGGATGCAAAAAGCCTGCGCTGTTCTGCGTTTTCCCTTCTGTTCAGACGGAATAAATACCAAACTCCGTTAAACTCTTTATAATTCCCTTTATTATTCTGCTGACATGAAAATCCGGATGATAAAAAAGATCATGCAGATAAAAGTAAGAATCAGGACTCCCGGCAAAAACCATGGGCCTAAGGGCAGAACCAGGGCACTGCGCACAATGGCATAGGTAAGGATTCCCAAAGCCAGCAGCTTTACCATGGCCAGCATAGCTTCCACCTGTCCCAGAATCCGGCTCTCATTCTCTTCAGTCATAATCCTTTTGCCCCCGAAAAATTTCGGAAACCGTTCTGCCACTGACAGGAGAATAAAGACGATCCAGGCTATCAGAAGATAGATCAGCAGAGAGGGCTTCCCCGCCATCCGGTCGACCTCTCCAGCCAGATTGTAATGCCCCGCAACCTCCTGGGGAAAACGCCCCCAGCCAAGGGCCAGAAACAGGTTTACACCCACAAAAATCAACAGTGCAATTCCATCAAGAATACGGGCAAATAAATTTTTCTTATTCTTCAATGAATTTTCCTCCTCTCATCTTTTCCCGAACCCAGTCGGCAGTCTGGCAGATCACCTGTTCTGCCAGCTCCATATTTCCGCTTAACACATTGAAAATGTGGTCTGCCCCCGGAAGGATGCACAGTCTGCTTTGAGAATTTCGACAGGCTGAAAATATAGGCTGCCCCGGGAATCCAAACTCTTTTTTCCATGTCATCCTCCTGTTCCTTCTGGAAATCCGAAGGGAGTCCTTTGCCTTCAGAACAGTGTCAGCTGCTCATACTCCTGATACTTCTCCAGCATAGGTGAACCCTGAGAAAGGAAAAACTCTGTCATTCCTTCCTCACAGATCCAAGGTTCCACCTGCTCTTTCGTCAGGATCAGAGGCATCCGGTCGTGTACCGGCTCCACAGAAGCGTTGGCAGCCACCGTAAGGATTACGAAGCAGTCTTCCTCCCCGTACCTTTGATAGAACCCTGCCATATAAAACTCCGTCTCTCCCGGCACCCGAAAGGTCACCCGTTCCTTCTCTTTATTCCATTCATAGTAATGGCTGGCCGGAACCGCGCAGCGCCTGTAAAGAAGGCTGTCCCGGAAGATTCTCTTTTCCAGAGCCGTCTCTGCCCTTGCATTGATAATCCGCTCCTTTTTCCCGGGTACAGGAAATCCCCAGCGCATCCGCTCCTGACTCAGAGAACGCTTTCCTGCCGTTTTCTCTGACCGTCCCGGATTCAGGGAATCCCTTTTCGTATTCATCGCCATAGGCGCCTGGTTTGGATAATTTCTTTTTCCGTTCAGCGTCATGGTCACCTGGTTTGGAAAATTTCCTCGTCCGGTCAGTACTAAAGCCTCCTGGGAGGGGCAGATCTCCTGGTTCAAATAATATCTTCCGCACATATCCTCTTCTCCTGTGTTCTTGGCAGCTGTGCTGTTTGTCATTCTTCTTGTGTTTCTGTATAAATTTATATCAATTCCTGCTTTTTCGTAGAAAAGCACAGATTTCTGCTTTGTTCCATCCGGCCCTGGATTCCTCCGTAACTCCATAACTCCAGATAAATGTCTGCCTTTCCCTTGCTTTATGATTTTGCCGCTGAATGTATCTGTCTATTTCATTCTATTCTTATATTTCATATAAATCTTCTCATTTTCTCCTCCGCCAAATCTTTCGCCAGCTTATATGTCATAGTCCCCGGTACTATCTCTGCCGGCGGATTTCTCTTTGACCTTCCCCTTACCTTCCCCTGTACAGCTTCGCGTAAACTCCGTTCTTAGCCAGCAGCTCCTCATGGGTTCCCTCCTCCTCGATTCCCTTGGAGGTGAGAACCAGAATGCGCTTGGCGTTCCGGATGGTGGAAAGCCGATGGGCGATGACAAAAGTAGTGCGGCCCTTGGCCAGATCTTCCATAGACTGCTGGACGATCTTCTCGCTTTCGTTGTCCAGAGCGGAGGTAGCCTCATCAAAAATCAGGACAGGAGGATTCTTTAAAAACACTCTGGCAATGGAAATTCTCTGCTTCTGGCCTCCCGAGAGCTTCACGCCCCTCTGGCCGATATCTGTCAGATAGCCCTCCGGAAGCTGTTTGATGAATTCGTGGGCATTGGCCAGCTTTGCCGCCGCGATCACTTCCTCATCTGAGGCATCCGGGCGGCCGTACCGGATATTTTCCATAATATTTTCCGCGAACAAATATACGTCCTGCTGGACGATGCCGATCTGGCGGCGCAGATCCTTCAGCTTGATTTTTCGGATATCCATGCCGTCCAGAAGAATTCTGCCGCCGTCCACATCGTAAAACCTGGGAATCAGGCTGCACAGAGTAGTCTTGCCGCCTCCGGAGGAACCCACGATGGCGATATAGTCCCCGGCGTTTACGTGAAGGTCAATGTGGCTCAGCACAGTCTCCTGTCTCTCTTCATATCTGAAGGATACATTGTCAAACTGAACCTCTCCCCTGGCAGAATCCAGACTTACGGCATCAGGCGCGTCCGCGATATCCGGCTCCACCGCCAGAATCTCCAGGAAGCGTTCATAGCCCGCGTAGCCGTTCTGGAACTGCTCCGTAAAGGAGATCAGCTTTTTTACCGGATCTGTAAAATTATTAATGTAAAGCAGGAAGGTGACCAGGTCTGTCACTGCCATCCGCTCTGCCGTAATCAGTCCGGCTCCCGCCACCAGCACCACAATGGTGACCAGGGTGGTCAGGGCTCCCAGCCCTGAATTGTACCATCCCATGTACCAGTAGCTGGTACGCTTGGAATCTACAAACCGTTCGTTTCCCCGGCGGAATTTCTTCATCTCAATCTCTTCATTTCCGAAAGACTTTACGGCCCGGATGCCGGAAAGGCTGTCTTCGATCTGACCGTTGATATCCGCGATCCTGGCCCGGTTCCTTTTGTACGCCACCTTCATTTTCTTATTCAGAACGAAAGCGTACCCCCCGATCAGCGGGATAAAAGCAAAGGTGATTAGGGTCAGAATGGGATTAATCGCAAAAAGGATTATAAAAGAACCCACAAACTTCATCAGGGAGATCACTACATCCTCGGGCCCGTGATGCAAAAGCTCGCTGATATCAAACAGGTCGGAAGTAATCCGGGACAAAAGCTGCCCCACCTTCTGATTGTCATAAAACGAAAAAGAGAGCTTCTGATAATGGCCGAAGATCTCATTTCTCATATCATGCTCAATCTTCGCTCCCATCATATGTCCGAAATAGGCGATGAAAAAATTGCAGAAAAACTCCACCGCCACCAGCCCCACCATCAGGGCTCCCAGCCAGAGAATCCTTCTCAGGGCCTCCCCGCCCGGAAGGATGATCACATGGGAAGTGATATAGCGGACAATCAGAGGAATGGCCAGAGTCACCGCCGCTCCCAGAATCGCAAAGAACAGATCTGCGAAAAAAAGGCCCCGGTACGGCCTGTAATAACCTGCAAGCTGTTTTAATTTATGCCCCATTTTTCTCTTCCTGTTTCTGAAGCAGAGCAGCCTCTGCGTCAGAATCCTTTCTTTTCGTGTATGGAGTAAGTATAGAAGATTTCCCCTGATTTCTCAAGGAAAAAGTATAAAACAAAAAACGGCAGAGAATCCCGCTTCCGCAAAAGCCTCTGCCGCTGTACCCACACCCTCTGTCAGCGGATTTTAAAAATATTACGTCTATAGTACAGAATCAATTAATTGTTTCGTATATTCTGCAGCCGGATGACGGATGACCGCTTCCGTCTCTCCCTCTTCCACCAGCTTTCCCTGCCGAAGTACGAGAACCCGGTCGCAGAAGGCCTGAACCAGAGCCAGGTCGTGGCTGATAAAGAGGAAAGAGAGCTGCTCATCTTCCTTCAGCTTCAGAAGCAGTTCTAAAATCTGCTTCTGGACCGTTACATCCAAAGCGCTGGTAATCTCATCGCAGACCAATAACTTGGGCCCTGCGGCCAGGGCCCTGGCAAGGGCCGCTCTCTGGCACTGCCCTCCGCTGACCTGATGGGGATATCGTCCCGCGTACTCCGGTGAAAGTCCGCAGCGCTCCAGCAGCTCCCCGGTCCGCTTCCCGGCTTCCCGGCGGCTCATTCCCTGATTGCGCAGACTTTCTCCGATCCCGTCTCCCAGAGTCCAGCGGGGATCAAAGGATTCTCCCGGCATCTGAAACACCATCTGTATCCTCCTGTAGATCTGCCGAAGGCTTCTCTCCTTCATCTGGGTGATATCATCTCCCAAGAGAGAAATCCTTCCTTCCGTCACCGGAAGCAGCCCCGTGACCATCTTCCCCACAGTGCTTTTTCCGGATCCGGATTCCCCCACAATCCCCAGTGCCTCCCCCCGCCTCAGTTCAAAGCTCACATCCTCCACAGCTTCCACATTCTTCTTTCCCGAAAGGAAAACTTTTTTTAAATGTTCTGCTTTTAATACGATCTCTCCCATCTATTACAGCACCTCTCTTTTCAGGCGAAACACGGAATCCATCAGTTCTCTGGTATAACCATCCTTTGGCTCCTTCAGCACCCACTCTCTGTCCCCGTACTCTCTTGTCTCCCCATCCTTCAGCACCAGCACTGTGTCCGCCATCTTCTCAACCAGTCCCATGTTATGAGTTACCAGAATCATGGCGGAACGGCACTCCTGCCTCAGAAAGAGCAGTTCTTCTGCCACCTGCTTCTGCACGGTCATATCCAAGGCGCTGGTGGGTTCATCCGCCAGAAGGAGGCTTGGTCGCATCATCACAGCTATGCAGATTCCCACCCTCTGGTTCATTCCCCCTGACAGCTCAAAGGGATAGCTTCTCAGAATCCGCTCCCAGTCCGTGAGACCGATCTTCTCCAGAATCTCTCCGGCTCTTCTCCAGGATTCTTTTTTTGAGACACGCTCATGGGCTCGCATAGCCTCATAAATCTGAGCGCCGATGGTCCGCACCGGACAGAGGGCTGATTTGCTGTCCTGAAATACGGTTCCGATCTCCGGTCCCCGAAAAAGCCGCATCTGTTTTTCCGTCAGCTCCGTCAGATTCTTTCCCCTATACCAGATGTTCCCCTGGGTAAGTCTCCCGGCTTTTCCAAGCAAGCCCAGAACTGCCCTGAGGATGGTGCTTTTCCCGGATCCGGATTCCCCCACGATCCCCAGAATCTCCCCTTCCTTTACCTGAAAGCTTACATCCCGCACTGCGGGGACGCCGTTATAACAGACGGTCAGATGTTCTGCCTTAAGCAAAGGCTCCATGCGCTTTTTCCTCCATTCTTCCTTTGTCCGACGCGGCTTAACACCGGTATGCATTCCGGCTTCATCCAAAGCGCAGTGAGCGGCCCGCCAGCTTCACCCAAAACGCAGTGAACGGCCCGCCCCTTTCTTCGGCGCTACTCTACATTCAGCTCCGCCGTGATCTCATAGTAATCGCAGGGATGCGCTTCGATCCCCGTCACATTTGACTGCGTTACGATTCCCATATTCAGATGGGACACAAAGAAAAAGGCGTCGTCATCCAGAATCTGCTGCTGCAGCTGCACTGCCAGCTCCTCCCTCTGCTCTGTGTCAAAGGTCTGGTGAAGCTGCTCTGTCAGGGCGGTTACCTCCGGATTCTCATAATTTCCATAATTCTTGGCTCCTGTCACAGTGCTGGTAAAAAAATATTCCGGATCCCCTGTGGGAGCGGTGGTAACGGAGCTTACGTACACGTCAAACTCTCCCTCCGCCGCGTAGGTCATATGATCCGATGTATTGTTTACCTCCACCTGAATCCCGATCTCTTTCAGAGTCGCCTGAGCGTATTCCGCCAGTTTGGGCTGCTCCAGACGGGTGGGGTACGTAAGCCAGCGGATCGTAAGCGTCTCCCCGTCCTTGTCCGCGTACCCGTCTCCGTCCGTATCCGTCCAGCCGGACTCTTCCAGAAGGGCTTTTGCTCCCTCCGGATCATAGGAAACTGTGGATACAGCCTCATTTCCATAGGAAAAGCTGCTTGGGAAGGCGCCTGCGGCGGGCAGTCCTCTCCCTTCCATAATTACCGTACAGAACCCCTCCTTGTCAATTCCCATCGCTATGGCCTTCCGGATGTTCTGATCCTGTACGATTTCAGAATCGAAATTAAACTGGCCGAAAAAGCACCGGCTGGTGGCGCAGGAATGAATCTCATATCCGGAATTTCCTTCAAATAAAGAGTAGTTATCATACTGGACGCCGTACGCTCCCTGGATATCTCCGGTCTGAAGGGCTGCCGTAAGGGCGCTGCCGTCCGCGAAGGATTTTACCGTCACCCGGTCCACCTGGACTTCCCCGCCCCAGTAATTGTCATTCTTAACCAGCTCAATCTGGGTGGGCGTCACGCTCTCCGCGATATACGGCCCTGTGCCTGCCACATTGGCAGTTCCTCCTTCTCCCTGGATTCCGTACTCCATATCAATAATGGCTCCATAGGGATCCCCCAGATAATGAATGATGGCCGGACAGGGCTCTGTGGTATAGATGGTAAGAGTCAGCCCCTCCGCCTCTATGTGATCAATCTTCAGGTCATAAGGCGCCCGGTCATGTACCTCTACCAGATGTTCCAGGCATTCCTTCACTGCCTGCGCGTCCATGGCGCGGCCGTTGGAAAACTGCACTCCGTCCCGGAGCGTAATTTCTACAGTGGTATCGTCTATAAATTCATAATCTGTGGCCAGCCACGGCTCCACTTCCATATTGTCATTATATTTAAACAGAGTCTCTCCCACTCCATAGCGAATGGCGCTCCATCCGGAGTAGTTGTCATGAGGATTCAGCCCCGCGTCCCCCATCTCCTCGCTGTAGCCGGTTGTGCCGTACACAAAGCTTTTTTCCTCCTGCGCTCCCGCGCTGCTTCCCATAACGGCTGCTGCCAGGGCCGCTCCAAAGATCCAACCTATCCATCTCTTCTTCATCTGCTTTCCTCCTGCTGTATTTTGAGACGTTCCCTGGGATCCAGATAATCCCGAAGGGTATCGCCTAAAAGATTAAAGATCATCACTGTCACAAAAATCGCTCCCCCGGGGGCCAGAACCATCCAGGGAGAAATCTGAAGCAGGCTTCTCCCTTCATTGATCATACTGCCCCACTCGGCCATAGGCGGGCTTACCCCAAGTCCCAGGAAGGAGAGTCCCGCCAGCTCCATCATCATCGTTCCTATATCCAGAACTGCCGTCACCAAAATGGGGCCGGCAATGTTGGGAAGAATGTGCTTCAGCAGCAGTTTCAGGGTACTGCTTCCGGAAAGCCTGGCCGCCATCATATAGGCGGAATCCTTCTGGGCCAGGGTCTGGCTTCTGGCCAGCCTGGCAAATTTGGGCCAACCGATCACGGCCAGGGCAATCACAGCATTCTGAATTCCCCCGCCCAGCACGCCGGCCACAGCCAGGGCAAACACAAGACTTGGGAAGGCCAGAAACAGATCTGCCGCCCGCATCAGAACCGCGTCCGCAGCTCCGCCTCTCCAGCCGCAGATCATCCCTACTGCCGTCCCTGTGGCTGTCACAATAGCCACCAGAGCCAGTGTGGCGTAAATGCTGACGGTGCTCCCCACCAGAACTCTGGAAAGCATATCTCTCCCATACCGGTCCGTTCCCAGAGGATGAGCGGCACTGGGCGCCTGCTGCGCGATGGACAGATCCTGGGCATAGGGATCCCAGGGACAAAGCTGTCTGGCAAACAGGGCGGTCAGAAGCAGAAGCCCTGTAAGGAAAAGGAGAAGCGTCAGCTTGATTTTTACGGGGTTTTTGCGGAATCTGGGACGATGCGGCGCGGCCGCTCCCTTCATTCGCTTCATTCGCCCCATCATGAATCACCTCCCAGCCGGGCCCTGGGATCCAGACAATGGCAGAGAAGATCCGCGGCCAGGTTCACAGCCACATAGATCACAGCCATCCACGCCACATAAGCCTGTATGATAGGATAATCCCGCATGGTAATGGCATCCACTGCCATCTTCCCCACGCCGTCCCACATAAAAATCGTTTCCACTATGGTAGTTCCCCCCAAAAGGCTTCCCACAGACAGAGACAACAGGGTAATAATCGTCAGCATGGAGGCTTTCATAACATTTCTACAAATAATCACACTGCCCCGTACGCCTCTGGCCCTGGCCCCCGTTACGTAGTCTTTGCTCAGCTCTTCCAGAACAGCGGCACGGATCTGCCTTATATATTTGGAAGCCATGGAAAGAACCAGGGTCAGGGTAGGGAGCACCAGGCTCAGGACCAGATTCTGGGTGGTAATCACCGGAAGCCAGCCAAGCTGAATGGAGAAAAAGTACATCAAAACCATGGCCGCGAAGAAATTCGGCATAGAATTTCCGATAAAGCTCAGAAACCGTATAATATAATCCACCCACTGATTCTGTTTTACCGCAGACAAAATTCCCAGCGGAAGGGACAGAAGAATGGTGGTCACCACCGATGAGACAGTCAGCAGCATCGTAGCGGGAAGCTTGGATAGAAAGGTGTCATATACGTCCCTGTCAGACACGTAGCTGACTCCCATATCTCCCGTAATCATTCCGGAAAGCCATCTCAGATACTGTACCAGAAAGGGCTGGTCCAGCCCATACTCTTTTCTCGCCGCGTCGATTACCTCCTGGGATACAGCGCTCCCGGCATTTTCGTACATATACGTCACCGCGTCTCCTCCGGCCAGCCGCATCATGGCAAAGGAGAGAAAAGTGATCCCTATGAGAACCGGAATCAGCCAAAGGAGACGCTTCAAAATATATTTTCCCATATCTTTCCCCTCTGTGCTTTTATTTTTAATCTTTATAACTCTAACAAATAAAAAGATGCCGCACAACCCACCCCGGGGGTTTTACGGCATTCTTATTTTTCATACATCACTTTCATTCCGGAATAGCAGCTTTTCCTCAAGGAATTGAATAAACTCCCGAATTCCCGTGTCCGTCTGATCGCCTTTTCTCTGAACATACCCGAAAAGCACCTCCCGATCCGGCAAAGCCAGGGAAAGTTCCCGGGATGCTCCCGATCCGGAAAGATAGCTTCCGCTGATGTTCGCCACATCCGTTTCCTTCAGCATCTTTTCCATAATATAATCACTGTTGGTAAGAACCGCCAGATTGAGACTGTCTCTTACAGAGTCCTCCCCTTTTCCGGCTCCGGAAAAATCATCCTGATCATTCTGGATGAACCGGCATTTTTTTAAATCTTCCTCCGAAATGCCTCCTTCTGTCGGCTTCCTTCCATATAAGAAGCTGCCTCTGCCGGGATACAGCTTCTCTTCCGCACTGCACAGCATTGTAAAATTCAGACGGTTTCTTTCCAGTTCATAATAAAACTCGTCTTTATCTCTTCCCCGGACGTAGAGAAAACCCACGTCATCCAGATAATCGCGGACTCTCTCCAGCACCGTCCGTGTTCCCGCTGTATAAATCTGATACCGGTAATTTCTGTCCTTCTTTTTTTTATAAAACTCTACGAACTGATTGGCAAACCAGGAGCTGGGATTGAAAGAAATCCGAAGCCAGCTTGCGCTCTCTTCCCCTGAAATCTGCTCCAGGGCCTGTACTTCATTGAGTATTTTGCAGGCGTACTGATAGACCCGTTCTCCCTGAACCGTCAGGCGGATCCCCCTTGGCATCCGTTCAAACAGGCGGAGTCCCAGGGAATCCTCCAGCCCTTTTACGGCCTTGCTGACGTTTGACTGGGTAGAATATAAGGTTTTCGCCGCCTCACTGAAAGAGCCTGCCTTCGCGCAGGCCAGAAAATACTGCAGCTGTCTGAGTTCCATAGCGCGGGCCTCCTATCTTTTCCGGCATTGAAGGGCGAACATGGGAACTGGATTGTAAAATTCATCCACTTCTTTATAGATTCGGCCGCTGAGTCCGAAATCCACGGTAATTTTAGAAAACCCGCAGTCCTGCAGCATCTGGAGGTCGCTTGCCGGACGCTTCATATGGCTTCCCGGAAGACTCTCCGTAATCCGCCGGTGCTGAAGCTTCAGATCCTCCCGCAGGTTCTTGTGGGCATGCTCTTTGGGAAGAAGCTTCTCTTCTTTTTCATCCTCCTCCCCGTAATTCCCGTCAAAATTCAGCAGAAGTCCGCCTCTTTTCAAAATCCGGTGCCACTCTCTGTAGGCGTCGGACATGTGGGGAAGGGTCCAGGTAAGATTCCTGGTGAGAATCAGATCAAAGTTTTCATCCGGAAAATCTGTATTTTCGGCATCCATCACCAGAAAGGTTGGCTGCACCTGCAGCTCTTCCATTCTGGCCGTCTCCCTGGCCTCCCGAATCATATTTTCCGTAAGATCGATTCCTGTCACATTCCTGTACCCTATCTTCGCCAGAAGAACGGCAAAAAAGCCGCTGCCGGTACCGATATCCAAAATCTGTATGTCCCGGTTTTCCGGAATAAAAGGGAGGATCTCTTCCTCCCATTTTTCTGCCATGGGGCTGTGGAGCTCATGCTTTCTCAGAGCAGAAAAGTCATGGGCTCTCTTTCCCCAATAATCCCGGATCTGGGATTTCAGCTCTCCGTTTTTTAAAATCTCCATAGGCTATTTGACTCCCTGCATCAGAAACAGGGGAGAATTGTGATTATTCAGAAGCTCTTCCTGGTTCCACACCTGCTTCCAGATATCCCCGTAACAGACCACCTGGCCGTACCCCGCCTGTTCCATGGCTTTAATATCCCAGGCTGGACGCTCCTTCCTGCTTAAAGGGATCTGCATGGCAATAGCTTCCATAGCCTCGATGTCCGTCCCTTCATAATAATCCGTCACCTGGCTGCGCACCGTCATCTCCCGGTCCTTCTCATAGCCGCTTCTCTTCTTCTCATCATACAGGTATCCGTACCAGTCCGCGTCAAAATTCAGCAGAAGTCCTTCTTTTTTCAGTACCCGCCGCCACTCTCTGTAGGCCGCCTGGGGATCCGGCAGATTCCAGGTGACATTTCTGGACACCACCACATGGAATTCTTCAGACCGGAAGGGAAGACTTTGAACGTCTCCCTCCACCCAGGAAATCTTCTCCGCGTATCTGCCGGCATTGTACCGGGCCTGGGCAAGCATCTCGCTGGTGCAGTCCACCGCCGTCACCTGGTACCCTGCCTCTGCCAGAAGCAGGGCAAAGAATCCCGGACCTGTACCTGCGTCCAGAATACGGATGTCCTCTCTCTTTCTGTCCGGAAAATGGCCGTCAATCCTGGAAAGAAGCGTGTTTCTCCACATACCTCTTCTCTCATCTTTCAGCTCCTGCCGGTTATATTCTGAATATCCGGGGGCTCGTTTCCCCCAGTAGCGTCTGATCTCTCTCTCTAGTTTTTTCATCTCTGTCACTCCTTAGCTCCCAAGATTATACTAGAGAAAGCGGATTTCGCACAAGCCCCCTGGGGGGATAAATCTTTTCGTATATTGCATTTTCAATTCGCATATGCTATAATGCCGGTAGGCTAAAAGATACAAGTTGTCCATCATGGACGGCGAACGAAAACCCCAGTGCTGCCGACACTGGGGTTTTCTATTCTCATTTTGGATGCGGCTGAGCTTAACGCCGCAGGCTCGTTACCGACTATTTATCGCCATCGAACCATTTGCTGATGAAGCGGCTAACAACACCAGCCGTAACAGCGACCAAAAAAGATACAAGAACGTCCCTTACATCTTCCAGTAATGCACTCGCAGAAGATCGCTGACGCCGTCGATCAGAAGGAATATCCCAAACGCCATGATCACGGTCTTTGCGGCGCCGAAAGGATTCATGACCAGAACAATTCCCAGAAGCAGGGGCAAGGCCGATGACAAAAGCCCCATGCCTGAATAGGGCGCCTTCTGGCGGAAGGCCTCCAGGGCCACTGGAATCTTTCCGGCTCCGTCCAGGATCAGAAGCAGTCCCAGTGTCAGGGGCAGAAAAGATAAGATCGAGGCAGGCCGGAAGAAGCATACCAGCGCGATCAGCACCAGAATCACTCCAACCACTGCCTCACCGTTTACACGGTAGCCGGCGTTCTTCAGCTTGTACCAGTTATACAGCCGTCCGCCTCCATAGACCAGAGCCGCGATCCCCAGTCCCCAGCAGAAAATCGTTCCGCTGATTCCGGGAAACAGAATCAGAATCAATCCAATCAGAATATACACCCAGGAAGACCACATGGTGGCTTTCCGGTTCCAGAAAAAATCAAACATATCCATCCCTCTTTCTTTTTCTTTCTACACTTCTTTTCGATAGACGCTTTTTCCTTCTTTTATAGTTTCCAGCACCTGAATTTCCCGGAGAGCCTCCGGCTCTGTCTCCAGAGGATTTCCATCCAGGATTACAAAATCCGCCAGCTTTCCGGGAGCGATGGTCCCTTTTCTGTTTTCTTCAAAATACTGGTAGGCGCCATTGCAGGTCACCGCCTTCAGAGCCTCATATACGGGAATCCTTTCCTCTGCCCCCAGCAGGATACCCCCTCTGGTTTTTCTGACTGAGGCGCACCAGACCGTCTCCAGCATATCCGGGGGGATCACAGGGGAATCCTGATGCAGGGTAAAGAGAAGTCCCGCTTCCAGGGCGCTCTTTAAGGGACTGATCCTGCCTGCTCTCTCAAGGCCCAGGTTCTGAATATGGACATCTCCCCAGTGAAATACATGGGCCGCGAAAAAGGAGGGGATCATTCCCAGGGGCTTCAGCCTTGGAATCTGATCCCTGCCCAGCAGCTGTCCATGAATCATCACAGGTCTTCTGAGACCTCTGCCTCTGCCCGTCGCTCTTTCACAGGCTTCCAGATACTGCTGCGCCGCCCGGTCCCCATTGCAGTGGGCCAAAAGCTGCCGTCCCGTCTGGAAGGAAAGACTCACAGCCTCCTCCACCTGCTGGTCCGTCATGGTGGAGGTTCCGGTCTCCGCTCCTCCCTCATAAGGCTGGCGCACCCAGGCTGTCCGGCTCTGGGGCGAACCATCCAGGAAAATTTTATACCCGCCCAGCTTGAACCTGCAGGCATAGGTTCCGTCACAGTCCGGAAGGACTCCGTAAATCTGGTCTGCCTGGGAAATATCCGCGTAACCGGTTACATCCAGCCAAAGGGCTCTCTTTTTTAACAGCTCCCGGTACATGGGAAGCATTTCCTTTGACATCATCCCCTCCTGAAGGGTGGTGATTCCAAAAGACGCATAGAGCTCCTGGGCCTGTCCGCATGCCTGCACCAGAGCTTTTACAGAAGGCATGGGAAGGCGGCGAAGGGCGTGAATAAAAGCATTTTCCTCCAGATATCCCGTAGCCTCCCCGTCCTTCTTCTCAATACGCCCTCCCGGAGGATCCGGCGTAAATCCGTTTATATTCAGCTCCTTTAGGCCCAGAGAGTTAAAAGCCCCCACATGACCGGATTTATGCTGAAGCACCAGGGGGTGGTTCGGAGACGCCTGATCCAGCATCCAGCGGTCCGGCATCTGCTTTTCCTTAAGCTGCTCCGGAGCGAAATCCCGCGCCATCACCCACTCTCCCGGAGCCGGTTTCCGTTTTTGTATATAATCCTGTATGGTTTCCTGGAGTTCCCGGACACTTCCCGCATTCTGCACGGAGCACTGCAGGAAACTATTCGCGCATCCGGTAAAATGGCTGTGAGAGTCTATGAATCCAGGCAGCATCGTATGGCCCTCCAGAGAAATCCTCTGAACTTCTCCATTGAGATTCATCGCATCCTTCCGTCCTACAGCCAGAATTTTCCCATTTTCAACAAGAACAGCATCCGCCTTCTCCTGTCCGCTCATGGTTATAATATTTCCGTCATAATAAAGTTCTTTTTTCATCTCGTCTTTCTCCCGGTCAAAACTGTAATCCGTCAAAACAGCCTTTTCTTATGTTTTCTCCCTCTGTCCCAAATCTTATTCTGTTCTCTTTCTGTTACAGTCTGAATTTTTTCCGTATCTCCTGCATCAGTTCTTTCCGCCTGAAAAAACCAAGCCCCAGGAGAATCAGAAGGCTGATCCCTCCGCACAGGATGGAGGGATATTGGATTCTCACCGCTCCGGCAAAATAAAGCGCTGCCGGTATACATCCTACGGCCGCCGCCTGGACCAGATAAAACAGGTATTCCTCCGTCTCCATACGGCACACCTTC
>DVGK01000006.1 GCA_018712785.1 Candidatus Choladousia intestinavium
TCTTCTTTTGTTCCATATAAATTTATCTCCATCAAAATAATCCATGCCGTAATATACTGACATGGATTATTTTACAGAGAAGCTTCATATTTCCGGCATCATAGAAGCATCAAAACGGCATCCTGTGCACATTGCACACGCTTCACATATTAAAAACAATCTGACCGTTCTCCATGATAAGGAACCGGAACTCATAGGATTTTCTATTGTCATCTGTAACTGTAAAAACAAATTCATTCCCTGTTTGTATTTCCCGGCATTGAAATTCCGAGTATCCGTACTGAGGATAATAGTCATTCAGAAACTCTTTCATACGCTCAGCAGTTTCCTGAGGATTTCCCTTTACCTCTTTCCATCCCGGATAGACAGTAAACGATACCAGATATCCCGTCTCGTCATCAAAACAGATTTCTATTTTGGAAAAGTCATTCTCCCGCAGGTCCGAATACCATACACAGTCCCAGAATACTCTTGTTGTGCTCTGATTGTCTATAGCAGTGACAAGCATAGGAGTGATGAGGCATTGAAGCTGTCCCGGATCTTCTGCAAGCCCGTACTGTATCAGCAGTTCCAGAAGTTCCTCCGCCCTCTTTTGTGCTGTTTTTCCATCCATATATTCCCCGCTCCTCAGCTCTGCGGACTCTTTCATTGTTCCTGCTTCCCCCAGTATATCAAGTAAATTATCCTCATGGGCCAGGGGAAGCTCTTTGTGTTCATCCCTGACTGTCACTGTTTCCTGTTCCATTTTTACATCTGACAGCCAGGCGGTAAACTCTGGAAGAAAAAACCCTGACACTGTAAGGAACAGCACAACAGCCGCAAGAATCTTAGCTCGATTCTTCATTTCGCCCTCCTTTCAGGACGACCATCACCACAGTCCCTTTCTCTGGTTTACTTCTAAAACGGATGTATCCTCCGTGTGCATCTGCAATTTCCCGGCATAAGGAAAGCCCAAGTCCGGTTCCTCCCGCCTGACGGGAACGGGATCTGTCCACCCGGTAAAACGCATCCATCAGGTGATTTAGAGAGGACTCCGGGATCCCGCATCCGTTATCTCTCACAAAAATCCGGCATCCGTCTTTAAGCATTTTCTGGGTAATAATGATATTTCCTCCGGAATCCGGAATTGCATTAGCCGCATTTTCTATAAGGTTTCTCAGGAGACAATAAACCAGATCCGGTTCCATGAAACATTCCCCTGCCTCCACTCTGGTCTCCAATGTAATTCCCCTTTTTTTATATATGAGAGCAGTATTTTCCTGCAGTCTCCGGATCAGAACTGTGGGGGAGAACAAGAGAAATGCGGAAGGTTCATTTTTGACCATAAGCATATCCAACAGTTTCATGGACAGGTTTTCCAGCCTTTTCCCTTCATTTACAATATAATTCCCCGCCTCTACCGCTTCTTTTCCATCCAGCATCCCGCCGCGGATCAGATCCGCATATCCAATAATGGATGTCATCGGCGTCTTCAGTTCATGAGAAAAGTCTCCCACAAACCTCTCCTGGCGCTCCATCTCATCATTCAGCCCCCGAATTTTCTCTTCCAGATGGTCTGCCATTCTGTTAAAATCTTCCCCCAGCTGTTCGATCTCATCTCCTGATCTTACTTCCACCCTGCTGGAGAGATTCCCGCCGGCGATCTCTCTTGCCGTATCTGAAAGCTTCCTCAAATGGCTTGTCAGTATTCCGGCTGTACTGTACGACAAAACGGCACATATCATCACCATTAAGACAAACACGCCCTGATATATGCGATGCCGGCCCTGCCTTTCTTCAAAAAGCCCTGTCACGTCCCTTGCCATATCAAGGCGCACATTCCCTTCTTCTGTCAAAAGGACTCCTGACAGACAGAGGATGTCTCTTTCCCCTTTCTTCTGTAAGCGGATATCACAGGTCCCCTCCTCAGGCATTTCTCCTGATACGTCAAGGCTGGTATCACCGGATTCATAGATCATCCTTTTCCCGTTTTCCCTGAACCGGATCATTTCCCACAAATTCTCATTCTGCCCTGTGATTTTAAAGATCGTGTCCGATATATCCTCATAGATCAGGCTTCCATTGATATCCCCTATTACCTGGAGGGTCCCGGACACCATCTGATAAACGCCGTATAACTCCTCCCTTTCCCTATCAATTGCCTCGTCAAAAGAAGCATTCAGAAGCAGGCTTTCACCTATACCGAACAGGGTGGACACCAGGCCGATCATGCACAGTGTGATCTTTACCCGAAATTTCATCCTACACCTCCAGCCTGTATCCCACCTTATTTACCGCCTTTAGAATGTTCTCCCAGCCTGCTTTCCTGCGCAGCCGCTGGACATGAAGATCAACGGTTTTACTCCCGAACTGGTATTCCCCTCCCCACACATGTTCATAGATCGTATCACGGTATAACGCTCTTCCCGGATTCTGCACAAAAAGAATCAGCAGATCATATTCCTTTTTCGTCAGCCTTATCTCCTCTCCGTCCTTTTTTACCTGCATAGAACATGTATCTATCACAAGCCCCCCTATTTCAAACACAGCCTTATTCTTGTGATAACGGCGGAGCACCACATCTACCCGCGCCAGCAGTTCCGCGATCTCAAACGGTTTAACGATATAATCTTCCGCGCCCAGGCGCAGCCCTTTCACCTTGTCATCCACATCGGCTTTGGCTGTAATGAAAATAACCGGGATTTCCATTGGGCGGATGTACTCCATCAATTCAAACCCGTTTATCTCCGGAAGCATGATATCAAGAAGAACCAGGTCATATCTGTCATGCTCCAGAAATTCTGCCGCCTCCGCCCCGTCATATGCACAAGTGCAGGAATACCCCGCCTTTTCCAGGCTCATGCGAAGCAGATTGGAGATCGGCTTTTCATCCTCCACTGTCAGTATTCTGATCAACTTTTTCCCTCCTCTTTTGCAGACCTTCAGAAATTATCCAGTTGTACATAGTATAGCATACATAAAAGAGGCATCAAAACGGCATAATTCTGGATTTGGCTGTGGGACCTTCCGGTCGGATGAACGCAGAAAACCGCTGAGCATCTTTTCGAAAGCACTTCAGCGCGGAGGTGTGGGTGGTTGAGGGGACTTCGGAATGAGGCTTGGAAAAAATAGAGATCAGGGGGCACGCGTTGGGATTGGAAGAGGGATTGTCTGAGGCGAAGCTGAGTTGCCCTCTTCCAATCCCTGTTTTTAGCGTGTTCCCTGATCTCGTAGTTTTTCCTGCCTCATGGAGCGGAGCCGATGCCAGCCATACCTCCGCGCTGAATACGTCCTCGACACATTTGCTC
>DVGK01000058.1 GCA_018712785.1 Candidatus Choladousia intestinavium
TTTTTCCAAAGATCTATTTTCAGAAATGATAACAGAACGGCAGACGCCGCGCAGAATTTTGATAGATTTGAAAATCACATGCTGTTTCAATATTATAACACATTATTTTTGATTCTTCCATACCTTTTTACCTTTATGGGATAGAACTTCCGGCGCGTTCTGTCTTGACTCTTACCTTCCCTGCTGGTAACATAAAGCCATTCAATTTTTATACAGGAGGCAGGCTATGAACAGTCTCTTTATTCAGGGTATTCATCTGGATTGGAACGCGGTAGAACACAGCTCTTACCTTCACGGAATTCCTGCCATAAAGGGCCTCTGCGATCTTTCTTTCCAGCGAAATATTACTTTTTTTGCCGGAGAAAACGGCACGGGAAAATCCACCCTTCTGGAAGCCATGGCCGTAGCTTACGGCTTTAATCCGGAGGGCGGCACGCTGAATTACCGTTTCAGCACCTTTGAGGATGTCTCTGAATTGCACAGAGCTCTCCGCATTACAAAAGGCTTCCGGCGCCCTGCATTCGGCTATTTCTTCCGGGCGGAAAGTTTCTTCACAGTCGCCAGCAAGACGGAAGAGTACCGGGATTCCACACCTAAGGAAATTTACTATGCAAGGTACGGAGGAAAATCCTTCCATGAACAGTCTCACGGCGAGAGTTTTCTGTCCGCCTTTCTCTCTTTTAATCAAAAGGGCCTTTATTTTATGGATGAGCCTGAGGCCGCTCTGTCCCCCCAGAAGCAGCTTACGCTTTTTATCCACATCACCCGGATGGCCAGGGAGGGCTCTCAGTTTTTTATCGCCACTCACTCTCCGATCCTTCTGGGCATTCCGGAGAGCGAAATTCTTTCTTTTGACGGCGGTATCATCAAGCCCTGCCCCTATGAAGAAACAGAAAGCTTTCAGATCACAGAAATGTTTATAAACTGCCGGGAAACTCTTATGAAACGGCTGCTGGAGGAAGACTGACGCTCTGCTCTTCCAGATTTACAATGTTTTCAGGCATGCGTTCTCACTAACCTCATGCTGCTCTGCCGCTTTCTTTCTCTAAGTGTCCACAGTATACCATATACCGCTTGAAAGATGAAAGGCTAAAAATCTTTCCCGGAAAAATCCGTTTCTATTCTGTACAGTTTCCCTCTCATCTGATATAATAATAAAGTTGTAAACCATCGTATTTACCGCACAACTGCCAAGGTAGTAGGGAGGATTTTTAGAATATGAATCAATTACAGATTCCGGAAGGATATTTTTCACAGCTTTCTCTGTACGATACACAGATTGCTATTAAAGTGGTAAAGGACTATTTTCAGAAAAGCCTTTCAGAGCAGCTGAATCTGCTGCGGGTTTCTTCTCCGCTTTTTGTGGATCCCGCTTCCGGATTAAATGATAACTTAAACGGAGTGGAACGTCCCGTCCGTTTCGAAGTAGGGGTGGAAAACGATTTTCAGGCAGAGATCGTTCAGTCTCTGGCAAAATGGAAACGGTATGCCCTGAAGGAATATGGGTTTTCCCACGGCGAGGGATTGTATACGGATATGAACGCCATCCGCAGAGATGAGATTCCTGATAACATTCATTCTATCTATGTAGACCAGTGGGACTGGGAGAAAATTATCAGCAAAAGCGAACGGAATCTGGATACTTTAAAAAAGGTAGTGCGTTCCGTGTACAAAGCCCTTCGCAAAACTGAGATCTATATGTCCATCCAGTATGATTATATTGAAGAGCTCCTTCCCAGAGAAATCTTTTTCATCACATCCCAGGAACTGGAGGATCTCTATCCCGATCTTTCTCCCAAGGAGAGAGAATATGAGATCACCAAGGAAAAGGGCGCCGTCTGTATTATGCAGATCGGCGATGTACTGGCCTCCGGCGTGCGCCACGACGGCCGTGCCCCGGACTACGACGACTGGGCATTGAACGGAGATATTCTTGTTTATTATCCTGTGCTGGATATTGCGCTGGAGCTTTCTTCTATGGGAATCCGGGTGGATGAGGAGTCTCTGATGCGCCAGCTGAAGCTGGCCGGATGTGAAGAGCGGGCCCGGCTTCCCTTCCAGAAGGCAATTCTGGACCGTGAGCTGCCCTACACCATCGGCGGCGGCATCGGCCAGTCCCGAATCTGTATGTATTATCTGCGCAAGGCCCATATCGGGGAGGTCCAGTGTTCCCTCTGGCCGGACTGGATGGTCAAAGAAGCGGCCGAAAAAGGGGTTATGCTGCTGTAATTGAATGTTTTTTGAACAGTAACGCACCAGAAAGGCTGTCATGCCGGGTTCAGCGCCCGGCATGACAGCCTTTTTACAGTTATCGTATCCGTCTTATTTTCTTTCAGTCCGATCTGCCGACCTGAAGGCGGAAGCTCTGCCGGCCGAAGGTTACTGCCGCAGCCTGGCCGGTATTGCCCTCACCAGAGCCAGCATACAGCACACCAGAATCAGACGGTCCAGGCCGTCTGTGAGAATCTGTACCACAAATACGGAGGCTGTAAGATTCAGTCCCGCATGATGGAGAAGCTGAACCAAAAGAGAGGACCCGGAGCTAGTAATTCCGCCGAAAAGATACGCCGTAATAAAAGAGCTGACTGCTGTTCCCGGAACTGTGAGAAATACAAGCCCTGCCGGGAATTTTTTCCCCCTCAGCCAGCCATTCCGGTAAAGGACTCCTGCCAGAAGCCCCAGAAGGATCTGCACGGGAGCATAATAAAGGGCATAAGGATCGCTGATCAGAAAATTCAGCAGTGCGCTGACCGTTCCTACACCTGCCCCGTAAACCGGGCCCAGAAGAAAAGCGGCCAGCACTGTGCCAAAGGCATCCAGATAAATCGGAAGCCTGAGAACCAAAGCCAGGGCGGCCCCCACATAGTTCAGCGCCACACAGATTCCCAGAAATGTCAGATGCCGTACTGAGAGATGCTTCATCCAACTCCCCCCTTCCTTTCGGAAAGATCACCGGTCAGGGTTTCTCCCGGATAAAGCTGTTTAAGAATTCCGGAAAGCTGCGGCTCCTTTGCCCCTGCTATCCGTTCCAAAAACAGTTTCATAAAGCGGACAGAGTCTGTCTTTAAAAGCACATGGGAGTTCGGCTCTTTTTTCCAGATTCCCATCTCGTCACAAACAGATTGCCCCAGAGCAATTCCTTCTGTCACAATATCTGTGTACATATCTCTTCCCTGGCACAGGGAAGGATCGATAAAGTAGGCCACTGCCAGGGGGTCATTTATGACGCAGCCCAGCACCTGCTCCTGAGCCCAGTGGAAGTCAAAATAAAATCTTGTGATTTTCCTGAGATATTCTCCCTCCTCCGGGCAGATCTGCGAAATATACTCAAGGATATCCGGCCGCAGAACAATTTTTCTGGTGACATCCAGACCGATCATCTGAGTTTTCACCGGAAGATGTCTGTAAACATAAGAGGCAGCATGGGGATCGCACCAGTAATTATATTCCGCCACAGGAGAACAGTTCCCAAAGCTCTTAAAGCTTCCTCCCATGGAGACAAAAGCCTCCGCGTAAGTCCAGGATTCCGGATTTTTTTTCAGGGCAAGGGCAATATTGGTGAGAGGCCCCAAAGCAATGACGGAGACCCTCTCCGCTTCCGCCAGCGTTCTGTTCAAAAAATCAACTGCCCCGTAAAAAGGGACAGTCTCTGTCACTTCCGGAATGCCGGAATCCCCCAGCCCGTCTTCTCCGTGAGTATCCTGAGCGCTTATGTATTCTCTCTGCAGAGGCTTCTCCTCCCCCACATAGACCGGGATATCCAGCCGCCCGCATCGCTTCAGAATCTTCAGGGCGTTTTTCGCCCCCAAAGACGCGGGAACATTACCGCACACAGTAGTGATTCCTAAAATATTCAGCTCCGGCGATTTTAAAGCCAGCATAAGAGCCAGGCAGTCATCGATCCCCGGATCGCAGTCAATGATTACATTTCTTTTCTTTGTCTCTGCATTCATTCTCCAATCTCCTTCTTTTGAGATACTTAGTTTTTTATCCTGGGAAGTTGCCGAACCAGTCCGGGGGGATAAAATACTCCCCCCGATTTTATAAATGCATCTTTAAAATATTTTGATTAAAGTTTCTTAATTCTTTCCAGCGCCGCTACGGTATTCTCATAAGAACCGAAAGCAGTCAGCCTGAAGTACCCTTCCCCGCTTGGGCCAAATCCGGATCCCGGAGTCCCGACTACATTTGCCTTTTCCAGAAGGTAATCGAAGAATTCCCAGGAGGTCATCTTTTCCGGCGTCTTCAGCCAGATGTAGGGAGCATTTACGCCTCCTGCCACCGTATAGCCTGCCTCCTGAAGTCCCTCCTTGATCACCCTGGCGTTATTCATGTAGTAGGCTACCTGCTTCTTCAGCTGTTCCTTTCCTTCCGGAGAATATACGGCCTCTCCGGCTCTCTGAACAATATAAGGAGCGCCGTTGTATTTCGTCCCGTGGCGTCTTGCCCAGAGAGAGTGAAGCATTACGTCTCCGCTCTTCAGATCCTTGGGCACTACCGTATATCCCAGACGTGTTCCCGTAAAGCCCGCGTTTTTTGAAAAAGATTTCAGCTCAATCGCGCAGGTTCTGGCGCCTTCACACTCATAAATGGAGTGAGGAACATTTTCTTCTGAAATATAAGCTTCATAGGCAGCGTCATAAATGATGACAGCCCCTACCCTGTTGGCGTAATCCACCCACACCTGAAGCTGATCCTTTGTGATAGCCGAGCCGGTCGGATTATTGGGGAAGCAAAGATAGATCAGATCCGGCGTCTCCCTGGGAAGCTCCGGAACAAAATCATTCTCCGCGGTACAGGGCATATAAATCACATCGCTCCATGTCTCCGAAGCCGGATCGTAAACGCCGGTCCTTCCGGCCATAACATTCGTGTCCACATACACAGGATAAACCGGATCGCACACAGCGATCTTATTGTCGATGCTGAAAATTTCCTGAATATTTCCTGAATCGCATTTTGCCCCGTCCGATACAAAAATCTCATCCGCCTCAATCCGGCATCCCCGGTCCGCATAGTCATTCTTCGCGATAGCGTTTCTCAAAAATTCATATCCCAGATCCGGGGCGTACCCATGGAAGGTTTCCGCCTTTCCCATTTCATCCACCGCTTTATGAAGGGCCTCAATAATAGCCGGAGCCAGGGGCTGGGTTACATCGCCGATTCCAAGACGGATAATTTCCTTATCCGGATGTGCCTCCTGGTAAGCCTTTACTTTTTTCCCGATTGTAGAGAAAAGATAGCTTCCCGGAAGCTTTAAATAATTGTCGTTTACTTTAAACATACGGTTTTCCTCCTCATTCTTTGTTCTATGCTAAGCTAAAAAAGCGTCCAGGTCAATCTCGCCTTCAAACACAGCTGCCGCAGGTCCTGTCATAAATACGTGGTTCTTATCCCTGTCCCAGCGGATTTTCAGATCTCCCCCCAGGAGATGTACCGTTACCTCATCCTGGGTCCATCCGTTCAGCGCGCAGGCTACTGCCACGGCGCAGGCGCCCGTCCCGCAGGCAAGGGTCTCTCCCGATCCCCTCTCCCAGACACGCATCTGGATATTTTTTCTGTCAAGGACACGGATAAACTCTGTATTGACCCGGTCCGGGAAGAGGGAATGATATTCAAATAAAGGGCCCGTTTTCTCAATCTCCAGTCCCTGAACGTCTTCTACCGGCACAACACAGTGAGGATTCCCCATAGAAACACAGGTAATCCTGTAATTCTTTCCGTCCAGACAAAGCTCCTGGTTAATCACCGCGTCTCCCTTCAGAGATACGGGAATCCGTTGCGGAGTCAGAACCGGCTCACCCATATCCACCTCCGCTTCTATAACCTTCCCTTTTTCTGCTGTGAGATTCAGAAATTTTATTCCGCTCTCTGTTTCCACAGAAATCTGTGTCTGATCTGTAAGGCCGTAATCATATACATATTTTCCAACACAGCGGATTCCATTCCCGCACATAGCCCCCAGAGAACCGTCCGCATTGTACATCTCCATCTTAAAGTCAGCCTTTTGGGAGGGCCAAATCAAAATCAGCCCATCTCCACCCACTCCAAAGTGGCGGTCGCTGAGTCTTCTTGCTGCTTCTGAAGGATTCTTTACATTCTCCTGAAAGCAATTCACATAGATGTAATCGTTCCCAATTCCATGCATTTTTGTAAACTTCATATTATATTCCTTTCCCGGAACCTTTTCCATAATCGGTGCAGACAGCGAATTTTCCACCTGACAGCCAAGCGCGCCCTTTTACCATGCAGCTAAATCTGCATCAGTGAAAAAAGCATTTCCGCTGTTTCGGCCATATTCGTTCCGCTGTCCATACTGGTCTTCTGAAGGTACCGATGAGCCTCCTCCTCCGTCATATGATTTCTCTCCATTAGGAGCGCTTTGGCGTCCTCGATCAGCTTTCGTTCCCGCTCTGAGCGCTTTGGCGGAATCGTCTTTTTTCTCCTTCTGCGCCGTTCCTGGCTGCTGACAATCATCTCCAGGGATTCCAGAAGCTCCTGAGCTTTCAGAGGCATGGTAACTCCTACTACACCTTCGCGAACGCCACCGCTTAATGCCCTGGCCGACGCTACCAGAAGCATCTCAAACGCCGGCGCCACATTTTCATAAAGTTCTTCGTATATCATATCCGGAAACTTATAACCACATACAATAATGCCGGAACCAAGATGGTCAGCCGCAGCCAAAGCCTGGGCCCCGCTGGTGCAGACAGAGCTTACCGGATATCCTCTTCGGGTCAGAAGATTCCGGATACTCTTCGCGTCTTCAAGTTTTGGAAATAATACTACAATATTCGCCATCCTGTCCTCCTGTTCCAGAAATTCCGGGCTGCCGCTTCATCCTGTTACTATTGGCAGTAACCTTTATCTCCTCCTCTCAGATTTTGGCAAGATAGCTTTCGATTTCCCAGTCTGTTACACTGCTGCAGTATTCTTTCCACTCACGTTTTTTCGCCTGAATATATTTTTCCGAAAGATGCTCTCCCAAAGCGCTCAGGATAACGGGATCCTTCTCCAGCCACTGCACAGCTTCCATAAGATTCTCCGGAAGGCATTCTATTCCCCGTTTGTTCCGCTCCTCTTCTGACAGATTAAAAATATTGGCGTCCACCGGAGCCGGAGGCATAATCTGATTCCGAATGCCGTCCAGTCCTGCTGTCAGGCATACAGCAATGGCGAGATACGGATTCGCCGCCGAATCCGGACTTCTCAGTTCGATTCTCTGACCGCCTCCCTTGTGAGCCGGAATACGAATCAGAGGACTTCTGTTTTTCCCGGACCAGGCAATATAGACCGGCGCCTCAAATCCCGGCACCAGCCGCTTGTAAGAATTTACCACAGGATTTGTGATGGCTGTGATGGCTCGGATATGCTTCATAATCCCCCCTATAAACCAGTACGCCTCCTGGCTTAAGTGGTTGGGATCCTCTTTGTCATAGAAAACATTTACTCCGTCCTTTTCCAGAGACATGTTAATATGCATGCCGGAGCCATTGTACTCTTTCTTGGGTTTCGGCATAAAAGACGCGCAAAGCCCATGGCGCATAGCGATTGTCTTAACGCCAAGCTTGAAGGTCATAATCGCGTCCGCCATTCTGAGCGCTTCGTCGTACTGAAAGTCTATTTCATGCTGCGCCGGAGCGTCTTCATGGTGAGAAGCCTCCACTGCGTATCCCATCTCCTCGAGAGTCAGAATCATATCCCTCCTGGCATTCTCTCCCAAATCCAAAGGACTCACATCAAAATAGCCCGCTCTCTCATGGGTAATGGTAGTGGGATTCCCCTCGTCGTCCGTGTGGAACAGAAAGAATTCACACTCCGGGCCCACGTCAAACCGGTATCCCATATCCTCAGCTTCTTTCAGCGCCTGCTTCAGCACATATCGGGGATCTCCCTGAAAAGGCTTCCCGTCTCCCTGGTATACATCGCAGACAAAGCGGGCCACCTTGCCATGCTGCGGTCTCCATGGAAAAATACAAAATGTGTCCAGATCCGGATGCAGAAACATATCGGATTCCTCTATCCTGGCAAATCCCTCAATAGACGCGCCGTCAAACATGATCTGATTATCCAGAATCCTGTCAATCTGACTGGTCGTCACCGCAATATTTTTCAGCATTCCAAACATATCCGTAAACTGAAGGCGGATAAATTCCACATCCTCTTCCTCCAGCATTCTGAGAATATCCTCCCTTGTATAGCAGCTCAAGCAGTTCACTCCTTTCTTAAGTGAATGGTAAAAAGGCATTCTTTCCCTATAATAAGAACGCCCTCGTTATCATAGTTGATGATAACAGGGCGTTTTTTTTTTGTCAAGAAGTTTGCGGCCCCGCCGATGCAGCGGTTTTGCAGATATCACATCCCAGACCGAGCCCGGATAGACGCATCCTATTCCTATTCCTGTTCCTCTTCCCCTTCTCATGCCGGGAAATTTTATAGCTGAAACTCCGGTAATCCTAAAACTTTTCCGTATACAGAACCGATACCATTCAGATGCAGAATCGATACAAACCAGGCGTATTTTAATATGGAAAGTGCATGGATAAAAGAAGGGGATGATTGAATGAAAAAAGTACGAAAGAGAAAGCTGTGCAGAAGTCAGCAAAGATGCGGGCTGCGGTTCCCGTTGAGAGCCGGTCTGTTCCTACTGGCCGGACTCCTTTGTATCGTGGGAGCCGCAGCCTGCTTTACATATCTCATACAAAACCAGATACCGGAAAGCCTGTTGGAGCTGAAAGAAAAGTATCCTCAAACGGCCGCGTTTGTTGACAGCTATCCCTGGAAAAAGAATCTATCATTTTCTCTGGATCTATCCGAGGAAGTAGCAGCAGGCACTGTTCCCTTATTCTTACAATGGGATGAACGTTGGGGGTACCGCACATATGGAAACAATTTTTTCGCAGTAAATGGCTGCGGACCTACCTGCCTTTCCATGGTGGTCTGCGGCCTCACTGGAAATACCGATTGGAATCCTTATGCTGTCGGCGTGTTTTCCGAAAATTCCGGCTATTACGTGCCGGGAGAGGGAACAGCCTGGTCTCTGATGACAGAAGGCGCTGCTTCTCTTGGGCTTGTCTCCCAGTGCGGTGAGGCATCGGCCGCCTATATATCCGGTCAGCTCTCCCAGGGGCATCCCATCATTTGTTCCATGTATCCCGGTGACTTTACCTACACAGGACATTTTATTGTTCTTACAGAAGTGGATGAAGCAGGAAATGTGGCTGTAAATGATCCCAACAGCCGGGAAAACAGCGAAAGACACTGGAGGATGGAAGAGCTGCTGCCTCAGATACATGCTCTCTGGAGCTTTTCGGAACACTAAGATTCCCCTCCCCCCATTTTCAGACATAAAAAACACCAATCATTTCTGATTGATGCCCTTTTGAAACGAATCGTCTCTTTCAAAACAAAAAACTTTCTCTTACGGCTGCTCCTCCCTCCTTTCCTCTTTAAGATACTGCATGTATTTCTGTCCCCACTCCTGCAGCGCCTCTATTACAGGATGGAACTCCTTCCCGATCGCTGTTAGAGAATACTCTACTTTCAGAGGTACGGACTCATATTGTTTTCGTTCTACCAAGCCGTTCTCTATCAGCGTTTTTAGCTGAACCGATAAGGTTGCATGGGTCATCTTGGGCATGAGGCGCTGAAGCTCATTGAAACGGACAGGACCGTCTTCCAGGTAATGTACCTCTTATACGTCAAATTCTTCTTTTAAATCCAGCATTCCACGGATTTCTACATGCCCGTTTTCCAGGTAAAACATTCCCATTTCCCATCCGTTTTTGTCATATAAGCTCATAATCTGCGGCATAGCTGTGCGTACTTTTTCTAAAAGCGCTTCATCCTTTACTATTTTTACAACGCCGTCATAACGCATAAATTCATTGCCCGATACCGCAAGAACTTCTACCCTTGGATTTTTTACAAGCTGTGAGTATACGTTCTTAAATGTTCCGCATCCAAAGTAAAGTTTGTCTCCCTCCAGCAAGTGGAAGCCAAAAGGACGTCCTTTGGGCTGATTCCCATCCGTTGTCAGAAAACAGAATGTCTTTGCGTTATCTAAAAATTTATTTACTTTTTCAATATTTTTCATATCTGTATCCTCCTCGCAGAATAGGTCACATTTTTGAACTGCTTTAATTATATGACCATTACTAAATGACTGCAAGTACGATCTTTTTTCATACCTGGTCTTCTCAAGAATACCGGTTCTATTCTGTGTTTTTAGAGGATCTCATGTACTTATGCGCAAAAAGGGGGCTGTGAAAAAATGAAGTCCCATTTTTTCACAGCCCCTTATGCTGCATGAAATACAGTCCTGCCGGGCCAATCCGTATTTTAGATTATCTGTAGTACAGTGAGCCCAGCATCAGGTCTTTCTTGAAGCTGCGGATTTCTGTGTTCTTATCAATAAATACAGCTTCTATACCCATAGCGGCCGCCCAGTCAGCCATCTGGTCCGCAGTCAGGTCATAGCTGAACGCGGTGTGGTGAGCTCCTCCTGCCAGAATCCAGGCCCCTGCTCCTGTAGCCAGATCCGGATACGGTGTCCAGAATGCGGTAGCTACCGGCAGCTTGGGCATGGGTTTCTCTACCTTCTTGCACTCTACTTCGTTGATGATCAGACGGAAACGGTTTCCAAGGTCAATCAAAGAGGTAGCGATAGCGGGACCTTCTTTAGCCGTAAACACAAGACGCGCCGGATCCTCTCTGTCTCCCATGCTCAAGGGATTTACCTTGATGCTGATAGGACCCTCGGAGATCGTGGGGCAAACCTCCAGCATATGTGCCTCAAGAATTCCTTCCTTGCCCGGAACCAGATTGTATGTATAATCTTCCATGAAGGAGGTTCCTTTCGCGTTGGGAACATTCTGAGTCATGATCTTCATAAGACGCACCATAGCGGCTGTCTTCCAGTCGCCCTCGCCTCCGAAGCCATAGCCTTTTTCCATAAGTCTCTGGATTGCCAGACCCGGAAGCTGCTTTAATGCCCCAAGATCACCGAAGTGGGTAACGATTGCCTGATAATTCTTTTCCTCCAGGAAACGCTCAAACCCAATTTCAATCTGAGCCTGAACAGCTACATGGCGACGGAATTCCGCTTCGTCTCTTCCTTCCAGAAGAATATTATATTTATCATAGTATTCTTCTACCAGGGCGTCTGTATCCGCCTGAGATACAGCCTCTACAGCTTCTGCGATCTCATTTACAGGGTAAGCGTCGATCTCCCATCCAAACTTGATCTGAGCCTCTACTTTATCGCCTTCTGTTACTGCCACGTTTCTCATATTGTCAGCGACACGCAGTACACGGATGTGGCTGCTCTCCATAATGCCGACTGCCGTTCTCATCCAGGAAGCGATCTTTTCCTGTACCTTGCGGTCGCTCCAGTGGCCTACCACAATCTTTCTCTCGATTCCCATGCGGGTTACGATATGACCGTACTCACGGTCTCCATGGGCGGACTGGTTTTCATTCATGAAATCCATGTCAATGGTGTCATAGGGAATCTCCTGGTTGAACTGTGTATGCAGATGCATCAGAGGCTTTCTGTACTCCTGCAGTCCAAGGATCCAGGATTTTGCCGGCGAGAAGGTATGCATCCAGGTAATCACGCCCGCGCACTCCTCGTCCGCGTTTGCTTCATTGAAGGTTTTGCGGATTAACTCGTTTGTGATCAGCGTCGGCTTCCACACAACCTCATAGGGAAGCACCCCTGACTTGTTCAGTTCCTCTACAATGATCTTGGAATGCTCTGCCACTTTGCGCAGACACTCATCCCCATACAGATCCTGAGAACCAGTAGCGAACCAAAACTTGTAATTCTTTGCAGCTTTCATGTTTTTTCTCCTTTTGATGATTGTGGTTATGGGTTACTATTTGAAAATGGAAAGACAGAGGATCGAATTTCCATTTCAGGAACAAATTCATATGTAACATCTTCCCAGGAGTCCTGTATCATCCGCAGCATGGCCTTGGCAGTCTTTTCACCCAGTCTCTCCATGGGATGGGCAATAGAAGTCAGAGGAACCGAATTCAGCTTCGCCAGCTCTGAATTGTCAAAGCTGACAATGGACAAATCCTCCGGAACCTGTATCCCCGCCTGTCGGCACATTCCTGTGAGAATATGCCCTACCTGGTCATTGTAGCAGACACAGGCGGTGCAGCCGGACAGCCGCTTTAATATCAGAGGATTTTTTTCCAGTCCGTCTTTCAGCTCCTGGGTGTCAAACCAGCAAATTCTTTCCTCACGGATTGGAATGCCGGCCTGGCATACGGCCTCCAGAAAGCCTTTATACCGTCTTGGCCCCTGTCCGTCATCCCGCTTGAAAATGCCGCCGATTTCACGGTGGCCCTGAGAGATCAGGTACTCTGCCGCTGCTCTTCCGGCTTTTACATCATCCATACTGATATGGGGGATAGAAAGCTCCGGATAGTAGCTGTGAAAAAACAGGACAGGGATTCCTTTCTCCCAAATCTGCCGGTAATACTGTACATTGGGACTGGGGAGCCCGCTCATAACCGGCTCCACGATCAGAGGATCCCGGCTGTCTTCTTCCAAATGCCGCATCAGAAGGCGCCGTTCCGTTTCCAGCTGATTATTGGTGAGCATAACCTTTACGCCAAAGCCTGCCTCTTCCAGAATCTTAATCATAGACTGCAGGATTCGCGGAAAAATATAGCTGTCCACATAGGTGCTTACGATGGTAATGGTATCGGAGAGCCGTTCCTTCTTCCGATGGGTACCGGCCCCTTCCCGGACGTAGGTTCCGCTTCCTCTGACCCGCTCAAGCATTCCCTGCTGCACCAGAGTCTCCAGAGCATGTCTGGCAGTCTGCCTGCTCAGTCCGAAAATACCGCTCAGTTCGTTTTCCGATTCCACCCGATCCCCCGGCCGCAGCTGTCCTGACAGGATTCTCTCCCGAATCCAGGCGGCAGCTTCCAGGTATTTTGCGCTTCTGGGCATCCGCTCCCTCCTTTCCCTCTTTTCTTTTGTGTCTCTTACTATGTCAAAAACTGAAATGCTTCTGCAGAGCTTAAAAGGGGAAACTATATTTTATAATCAGACAACTTATCTGTACATTTTATATACAATTTCCAATCAATTCTCAAACTTCATCTCTTATCTTTTATTTGTTTTGACAAATATTTTCTTTTTCTCTTCCTTTTTCTTAAGCGTATTATATATTTTCTTCTGCCAGATGTCAAGATTATTTTTTGTTGTTTTAAAAAGTTGTATGTATTACCACAAAATATTATGTACAACTTAACCAGACAAAGTTTCGGCTCCTGTCTTGCCCCTAGGTTTCCTCTATTATAATCTGCCGTAATACGGATCCCGAAAAATCTCCGTATTCCACCGAACACTCCGATGCATAACCGTCAAAACCGGATTTCAGAATAAGATGGGCAAGTTCAACTCTCCCTCCCTCAAACTTGAGGTGCTTAAACACCTTGCGCGCCGCCGCAATACCGTAAAGCGGTAATATACCTTATTACGCAAAAAAACCTCCAAACTGTTACGCATTTCGCACAGTTTGGAGGCAATACTTACTCGTTTTCAGTTCCGCGGTAATACAAAATTTCATTAGACGTCCGGAGCACCGTGTTGGATGAACCCATCTGCTGAACCACAATATGGTTTATCCCTTCCTTCATCTTGTTCTTCTTAAACCGAAGCATTTTGGATGACAGACAGCTTGTGCTGATTTTCTCGCCGTCTATATAAATACGGCTCCACCTTGTAAAATTATCTCCCAGCAGATAATAGTATTCATCGGTCTCATACACCTGATCCACCACCACATCCTGGGTACCCATTTCCAGATCAGAAGCCGGATATGGATTTTCTCCATTATAGACATAATGCTCCCCGTACAGAATATCATACTGGAGCAGCTCCATTCCTTTCTGGTATTCCTCCTCCGAGCCGTAGCTGTCCCGGTTCTGATGGTAGGTAAACATGGTTCCCGTATGTATCCCCAGACGGTCCAGTATCTCTGCCAGAAGCTGGTAGGAGGTGAGATCCTTTTCCTCCCTCTCCAGGCCAAAATTATCCCAGGTAATATACTGAGTCAAAAACAGGCTGCCTGTAGCCATATCCTCTTCCGTAAGGCCCATGGTGGGAAGGTGATCCCCAAAAAGCACAACAATGGTCTTCTCATCTCTCTGGGACAGCATATCAATCAGATTTTCTATAAACTGATCCTCTTCGTGAAGCATGTTCACATAGTATTCCCAGGCGTAGTTTTTTCCCTCGCTCTCCGCTCCCGATACCTGTATGGCCGGATCCTCCAGCACCTTTTCTGTAGGATAGTCCCCATGAGTCTGTACCGTAATCGTATATACAAAATCCGGCTGATCCGGCGTATAATCCAGAGCCTTCTCCACCTCTCCTATGAGAATATCATCTGTGGGCCACGTGCCAAGAGGCGTGTACTCCCGGATGTCCATCATCTCTTTGCTGGTGAAGGTATCAAATCCCATCATGGAGAAGGCGTTCATACGGCTGTAGAAATTAGCGCCGTTGTTGTGAACCACATGGGTGCCGTACCCCAGCTCTGAAAGGTCTGAAGCAATACTCTCACAGTTGGTCTCTTTTAAAATCGTCTTGTATGGATATTCTCCCAGTCCGAAGAACTGCATCCCCATTCCGGTAAGAACTTCAAATTCCGTATTGGCTGTTCCGGCTCCCACCACGGGCACATCCAGATATCCTGTGGAATAATTCTCGGATAAATAACGAAAATATGGAACTGGGTCTTCACTCAGTTCCAAAAAATTAATCTGCTCCGGGTCCACAAAGGACTCCAGCAGCACACAGATAATATTAGGAGCTTCTTCCGCAGCCTCCTGCTCGTTCAAAGAAGCTTCCCGGATCTCTGTCTCGTCCGAAGAAGCTTCCGATATCTCTGTCTCACCCGACGCCGTTTGGACTCTGGTATTCTTTATGAGGGACGCGCTTCCCGTCCCACGGGAGCTGCCGTCTTCCGTGGGCGCACATACCATCTGTACGGTAAGCCCTTCTTCTGCCTCTTGTGAATCTGCATCCGCGGATACCTGCTGTTCTCTGGACTCCTCCGCGGCCTGCATCTGTTCCAGAACCGCGTTCACACTTTCCTGAGAATACTCTTCCGGCTCACTCATTCCACGATCCAGCACGCTGGCGGAAAAGCTATATACAAAGCCGTAGTCCCGATAGCCCTGGGCAATATTTTCAAAGTACTCGGTCAGGATATTGTTGCTCACCGCCGCGTTTGTGACATTTGGAATCATCATCAGCACGGCCACTGCCAGAGCTCCCCCCGCAAGGCGATGGGTCTTTCCCTTATATTTGGGTCCCTTAAACCAGAACACAACCAGGAATACAATCACGGCAGCCACCGCCGCGATTACAAGTATAGCCTCTTCCTCAGAAAAGTAATTGCTCTGCATGGTGAACAGGTCGCTGACCATCTTCAGATCTGTAAAGCTGAAGGGCGTCACTCTCTTTGCCAGAACGCATCCGTTGATAATCCCCAGAAACAGCCAGAACACGCTGATAAACAGTCTGGCCACCGCCCGTCGGCGGAATATGTACACAAACAGCAGGGACGCGAATACAAGGAGCGAATTGTACAAAAACACAAGATTCCGGTCCACCACGAAGGAGCATGCATCCAGGAAAGAATGACGTGACACCCACTCGATCACGAAGCAGACGCCGCATGCCAGAAAAACATGAAAAATCAATGAATACCGGTTCAAAAAATGTACCAGAGAAGACTCAGGCCTGAGCGTCTTCAGCCACCTTTCCCTCTCCTTCTCCTCTTTCTTTAATCTGCGCTTTTCCTTTCTGTCTTTCATCTTCATCCTCTGAATCCTTTTCATAAATACTAAGAATTCTCCCCTTTGCATCTATAATGTGTAAATAAAATGTAAAGTTTATTTAATGACAGTTGAAAGATTAATCCAAAAGCCCGAAAAAGTCAACTGGGTTCGTTTAAATTTAAGGTTTTATTCACTTAATTTTCACAGGGAGGACAGGTTTTCCACGGAAAATTGTTGAAATCCCCCTGGATTTCCTCCCTCTGATATGATAATTTATTATTAGACAGATATGAAAGGCATGATTTCTTATGAAAAAATTACGATTTGCCGCCCTGGCAATGCTGCTTCTTTTGTCAGGTTGTGAGAAAAGACAGACCCAGATCGCCCCGGAAAGTCTTTTTGTCCTGGAGGACGGAGTGACCTCCCAGGGAATCCAGGCCGGGGATACCCCTGAAGAATTTCAGGAGGCGTATGGGGATTATACAATACAGGTCGCCTACGAGAATACCGGCTATACTCCTATGTCTATTAACCGCATTCCCTATAATGAACCAATCTCCACAATGATCGCGAACTTTTTTATCAATGGAGAGCCTGTGTCCGACGAAGAAATCTGCCGTGAAAATGAAATAGAGCCGGAAGATCTCTACTCTCTTCTCAGCTCCTATGAATATCTTACCAGTCACGAAGTGATCTATCGTTATCTGGAGTTTTCCTGGGAAAGCGGAGTGATCGCGGACATCAATGCCGGAGAGCTGTATTACAACGAAACCTTTGAAACCCCTTACAGAGGATGAAGCGGTTCATCCCCCGCAAGGGGTTTCAAGGCTCTGTGCACGCCGTCTGTTATTTTCCCTGCTCTCTTGCTATAAAATACAGCCGCTGGGTTTGGGGGCAGGGCTTCTCCAGCGTATCCGCGTCCCAAATCTCCTCCAGACTCATCCCCGCATCGCAAAGCAGCCCCCTGATCTCTTCTATACTATAAGCTCTCTGAAAGTGCGTCTCCTGGTATTTTCGGTAAAGGTCCTTTTCTTCCCTTATAAATAAGGTCAAATCGTACTCATTGATTCTGTCCTCCGGGTCATACCAGTTTTCCCAGATGAAGCTTCCTTCGTCCCGATTCTCCGCAATGACGGACTCTCCCAGAATCTTTTCATATTTATAGAGAGTATTCAGATCGAAGAGAAAAATCCCTCCTGGATCCAGATAATTATTAACCAGGCGAAATACCTGAAGAAGCTCTTCCGGTTCTGTAATATAATTCACGGAATCACAGACGCTGACTGCCGCCCGTACCGTTCCGTAAAGCTCAAATTCCCGCATATCCTGAAGAAGATACAGGATATCGCTTCCGGAGATCTCCTTCTTTTCCAGAGCAGCTTCCAGCATATCCACAGAATTGTCTACTCCAATCATATCATAGCCCGCCCGGGATAAGATTTCTGTCATGGCGCCTGTCCCGCATCCAAGATCCAGCACCAGTCCGTCCCGGATCCCGTATCTTTTCAGAATCCCGCAGATATTCTTCCCCCATTCTTCATAAGGGATATTGTCCATAAACAGGTCGTACACTCTGGAAAAGTTTTCATAAGCCGCCATCAGCAGCCTCCTTCTTCCGCGGTTTCTTTCAGATACTTCTCAAGAAACGCAAACAGGCAGTCCATCTCCTGATCGGTTCCCACCGTAATTCTCAGATACTGGTCAATCCTGGGCTTTTTAAAGTAGCGGACATAGATTCCTGCTTCCCGCAGGGCCTTGAACAGCTTTTCCGCGGAACAGGTTTTATGTCTGGCAAAAATAAAATTCGCCTGGGAATCCGGGAAAACAAATCCCAGAAAGTTCAGCTTTTCCTTTGCCTTTTCTCTTGTCGTTATGATTTTATTTCTGGTCTCTTCAAAGTATTTCCGGTCTTCTATGGCGGCTTTTCCCAGAAGAATCGCCGTTTCATTCATGGTATAAGAATTAAAAGAATATTTAACCTGATTCAGGCACTGAATCAGCTCTCTGCTGCCTATGGCGTAGCCAATCCGCATACCGGCCATAGACCGGGATTTGGAAAAGGTCTGAACCACCAAAAGATTGTCGTACCTCCTGGCCAGCTCCGCCGCGGAGCTTCCTCCGAAGTCTATGTAAGCTTCATCCACAATAACCACAGAGTCAGGATTGCCCCCGACAATCTCTTCCACCTCCTGCAGAGGCATAAAAACCCCTGTAGGAGCATTGGGATTTGGGAAAATAATGCCGCCGTTTTCTTTAAAATAATCTTCCTTTACAATTTCAAAGCTGTCATTTAAAGGCTGCCGCTCATAGGGAATTCCAAAAAGCTCCGCCCACACGTCGTAAAAAGAATAGGTAATATCCGGAAACAGAATGGGCTTTTCCGAATTAAAAAAAGTCAGAAAGGCCATGGCCAGCACATCGTCAGAACCTACCCCCACAAAAACCTCATCCGGTGAAAATCCATAGCTTTCCGCAATCGCTTCTGTCAGAAGGCTGGCGGAGGGATCCGGATATTTGCGAAAATCTGCCGGTTCCATTCCCCGCAGAACGGCTTCCACCCCGGGAGCCGGCGGGTACGGATTTTCATTTGTATTCAGCTTGATAATATCTTTTTCTTTGGGCTGTTCCCCCGGCACATACGGCACAGTCCGCCGCACGTTCTTTTCCCATCCTCTCATTCTGCTTCCTCCTTTGCCAGCGAAACCATTCCTTTTTCCACCATAAACGCAGGATGGTAAGAAAGCTTTGCCTTCCGCAGCCCCTCCTGTCCCGCGTCATCCTCCCGGTTCACATAGGGATACCCCTGGGCTTCATGAAGAAGAAACTGCTGATTCATCATGGGGTATGCTCCCTGCACCTGGGCGTACGCTTTCTCAATGTGTACCACCATAGTGTCGTCGCAGACCGGCTCCCCGATGGAAAAAGCCACCACCTTTCCTCCGGTCCGAAGCAGGCCGCCTCTGAATTCCAGTTCCTCAAACAGGCGGAGCGCATTCAGGGTTACACACATCTCCGCGTTCTTCCCTGGATCCGCGTCACATCCATTCTCGTTTCTCCAGGCCAAGGCCATCTGAAAACACTCCTCTACATTTTCACTGGTAATGCTTTCATAGCTCCAGTCCGGATACATCTTCTGAAATTTGTTAATGTGATTCTTTTTCCCGTGGTACTTTTTCCCGGAAAGGCGAATCAGCTTCTCTGTCTCGTAAACATAATCCGCCGCATCCCGAATATATTCAATGGTAAACCTTCCCGGATAAAGCGCTTCCAGCCGGGCAAAATTCTGGGGAGTCACCATGGCCAGATGAAATTCCTCTCCCTGCCGGCGGCACCACTCCATGAGAAGATCCAGCACCTTCTTTAAATTTTCCCCGTTCCCGAAAGGAAAGGTAAAGCGCTTTGTCCCGGTTATATAATGAAACACCAGCATGCCTTCGATAACGGCGAATTCTACTTTATACTGTCTGGACCACAGGTAGGTATTGGCAAAGGTACATTCGCAGCTTCTGCTCTGCTGTATCTTAAAAAGCCTGTCCACAATCTCCTTGTCTTCCAGCTCCAGCTTTCTAAATTTTATTTCCATTCATTCTCTCTTTCTAATCGTGCTTTTCTGTTTTTTCTCTTATTGTGTCCGTTTCTCTCTAACTATACACGTTCTTATAAAAATCGTCAATCCGTCAGTGTCCGGAGGGCGTCTGATCCAGTCTTCCCCGTTCCTTCGTCAGATCGGCGTGCAGCAGATCCACGAAAGCAACCAGAAGAATCAAAGCCGCTCCCCAGATAGCCTTTCCCAGGAAGAAGCGGCAGAGCACGGTAGCCGCTACTCCTCCCACCACAAATACTCCCAACATCACAAGATGGTAGCCGCCTCTTCTGAGGGCGCCCCTTTCTTTTTTCTGCATCCATTTTCCTATATGAATGCCCAGCTGACGCAGATGATTCGTACAAAAGGTAGTAGCCATGGGGATTCCCTGGGCCTGACGGAAGGTATTATACTGCATGGAGCAGATGAAGTTTATGGCGATCTGGGAAATCTGATAGGGAGCGCTCTCCGGCACAAACCCCAGGGCTATAATAACCAGGATCTCCACGCCGATCAGCAAAGTATCCCAACGGATTATATGTGTCCTTTTCACTTTCTTTGGAAGAATCTCTGACAAAACAGCTCCCGCCCCGTAGGCTGTCATAGGGATAAGGTAATAGGCCGCCCTGCCCCACTCTCCATTGCCAAGAGCCATTGCCAGTAGAACAAAGTTTCCGGTCTGAGCGTTGCAGAATACACCGCCCCGGACAGAATACGTAAAGGCCCCCAGAAACCCTCCCGCCAACATCAGTACGCCGAAAATCCAGAGCTTCTCACACTCCAGATATTCCTTTTTCGCTGCTTCCATACTTTCATCCTTCTTTCTCTTTTGTCGTCCCTATCATACTACGGGATTTTCTGAAAGTAAAGAGAAAGGCAGGCGCTCTGCGTTTTTACAGATCGCCTGCCCGGATATACTTTGCTGTCCGCGCTTCAACTGGCAGCGGGGTTTTTCATTTTCTATAGGAAAAGAATGTGGCCGATGCTCCCGGCACTCTCAGCTCCCCGCCCTTTAAAGACGCTCTCCCGTTGTTCTCATAGATGACTTCTCCTGCCTCCTGCACGGGAATATGGCAAACCGCCTCGTCCCCTGAGGGATTCAGAACTACCAGAATCTCCTCGTCCTTTCCGATTCTCTTATATACAAAGGTTCTGATTTTCCTATCTGCCTCTTTCTCTAAATTAACCAGCTTTAATAGTTCTCTTGTTCTTCTCTTTGCATATTTCGGCTGCAAACCTTTAATCGAAGCAATATAGAGCATAAAATCCTGCGCTGTAAAACCTGGCGTAT
>DVGK01000059.1 GCA_018712785.1 Candidatus Choladousia intestinavium
AAGAAGAGGAATACTAAAAGATGAAAAAAAAACGTGTGGTTGTGGGAATGTCCGGAGGCGTGGATTCTACAGTGGCGGCTTATCTTCTGAAAGAGGCGGGATATGAAGTGATCGGAGTGACCATGCAGATCTGGCAGGATGAGGATCCTCTGGAGACAGAAGAAAACGGAGGGTGCTGCGGCTTAAGCGCTGTGGAGGATGCCAGAAGGGCGGCCGGAAGCCTTGGAATTCCCCATTATGTTATGAATTTCCGTCAGGAATTTAAGAAGCATGTAATTGATTATTTTTCAAAGGAATACCTGGCGGGACGAACCCCTAATCCGTGCATTGCCTGCAACCGCTATGTCAAGTGGGAGGCTCTTTTAAAAAGAAGTATGGAAATCGGGGCAGATTACATTGCCACAGGTCATTATGCCAGAATACGAAAGCTGGAGAACGCAAGGTATGCTCTCTGCCGCTCCGCGTCCGGAGCAAAGGATCAGACGTACGCTCTTTACAGTCTGACACAGGAGCAGCTTGCCCATACGCTGATGCCGGTAGGAGATTACGATAAAAAGGAGATTCGTGAGATTGCCCTCCGGCTGGGGCTGAATGTGGCCGGGAAGCCGGACAGTATGGAGATCTGCTTTGTGCCGGATCAGGATTATGCCGGCTTTATTGAAAAATATACGGGCCAGGAGATTCCGGAGGGGAATTTCGTCTCTGCTGACGGCGACGTTCTGGGAAAACACAGAGGGATTATCCACTATACCATCGGACAGAGAAAAGGACTGAATCTGAGCCTTGGCAGACCGGCTTTTGTGACGGAAATCCGCCCAGAGACCAATGAGGTGGTGATTGGAACAGGGGAGGATGTTTTTACAGAAGGACTTGTCTGCAGCCATCTGAATTTTATGAGTATTCCGGGAATTTCCGGAGAGCTTCCGGTGACGGCTAAGATACGGTATAACCATGCCGGGGAAGAAGCGACCGTCAGGATGACCGGCCCGGATCAGGCAGAGGTAAGATTTGCCCGTCCTGTAAGGGCAGTCACTCCGGGACAGGCAGTTGTCTTTTATCAGGGAGACTGTGTGGCCGGCGGAGGAACCATTACAGGAAAGCTGGTGTAAAAGTTTGAAGGTTACAAGTTCCACTTGTACTCAGGAACAGACCGATGCATCTTACATGCAAGCATGACGCCGCACCGGTCTGTTCCTGAGTACGGTGTAAACAGTAACCCTTAAGAAAGAAATAAGAAAAAATTCTTGTATTCTCCTTGTTATATGTACTATGATAGATAACAGTGACGTTTGCTTGAAGGCCGGATGGCTAAAAGGAGGAGAAGAACATGCAGCAGGTACAGAACCGCTCAGGGAGAGGCGGCAGCCGGTATCCTGAGAAGCGGAACGATTCTGCGTACAGATACAGACAGAGCCGGTACAGGGAACCGGCGCGCTATGACAGGGCGCCCCGACGGCCGGAAAGGAAAAAAGCAGGACGCCCCTTTCGGCGGGGCGTTGTTTTCCTGCTTCTGGCTCTTGTTCTTGTGGCTGCCTGTACAGGCGGGCTTTTTTATTTTCTGAACCGGGGAAGAGCGCCGGACGTGCAGGTAGATCTGTCGGTTTTGGACAGTCCCTACGCAGTGTTGGTGGACGGGCCTACCGGAGAGGTGCTTGCCTCGAAAGGAGGAAGCGACCGGATTTACCCTGCCTCCATGACCAAAATTCTTACGGTGTACACAGCGATCCGGCATCTGAGCGATCTGGATCAGACGGTAACTTTATCCAGTGATTATTTTGACGCCCTTTACGAAAGCGATGCTTCCAGAGCGGGCTTTGAACCGGGAGAGGAGGCTACGGTCCGGGATCTGCTGTACGGGGCGCTTCTTCCCTCCGGAGCGGAGTGCTGTATGGAACTTTCCATTCAGGCAGCCGGCTCGGAGGAGGGGATGGTGGAATTGATGAATCAGGAGGCGGAGAGACTGGGGCTTTCCAACTCACATTTTTCCAATGTCACAGGGCTTCACGATGAGAATCTGTACTCCACGCCGGAGGATATCGCGAAGCTTCTGCGGGCTGCCCTTAAGAACGATACATTTTATACCATTTTTACGACGCATTACTATACGGTGGCGCCAACCTCTGTACATCCGGAGGGCTTTACCTTCTGGAGCACGATGTTTAAGCATATGACGGAGGAGACAGTAAACGGCGGGGAGATTCTGGGAGGAAAGACCGGTTACACTCAGGAGGCCGGCCACTGCCTGGCAAGCATGGCAGAGGTAAACGGCCGTCAGTATATCCTGGTGACAGCCGGAACTGTGGACAATCCAAGCACGGAACTGTATCATATTAATGACGCTTTTCTGGCTTATAATCAAATTGCAGGCGATGAAGAGTAAGAAAACAGAATACGGCGTAAAACAGCCGGAGCAGCTTACAGGGGAAGCTGCTCCGGCTTTCTGTCTTGAAATACGCAGTAGTACCGGTAGCCAAGCTCTCTCAGAAGAGAGGCGGCTTTTGGAAAGGCATAGGCCAGATGGTCCGGAATATGAGCGTCAGAGCCAATGGTGATAAGTTCGCCGCCCAGCTCCCGGTAACGTTTCAGAATGCCGATACAGGGGTTGGGTTCCCCAAGGCCGTGTTTCAGACCGCCGGTGTTGACCTCCAGGCATTTTCCATTCTGAATCAGGAGACGAAGAATGGGATCCAGATATTCCCGGTATTTTTCATAGGAATAATTCCGGTTTTTATTGGGACCATATCGAACTACATAATCCATATGCCCTAATGTATCGAAGGAAGAAAAATGACAGAGGCTCTCATACTCAACCTGAAAAAAACGTTCATAACATTCTCTTTCGGAGCGGCCTTCAAAGTAGGAGGGATCATACGGATCGCCGCCGTCCACATAGTGCTGGGAGCAGATAATAAAATCAAAAGGATAAGAAGCGGCGTAACGGGTGAGATCAGGAAGAAGATGGCGCTGAACGCCCAGCTCCACGCCAATGCGGACGCGGAGTTTGTTTTTCCATTTTTCCCGGAGCTCTAAAAGAGCGGAAAAGTATCTGTCTGTATCCAGCAGAAAAAACTCCGGATCCCCGGGAGCGTCAATATCCAGATGTTCTGTAAAACAGATTCCCTCCATTCCCAGAGAAACGGCCTTTTCGATCATCCTCTCTGCCGGAGTATCGCAGTCTCCGGAAAAGTTGGAATGCAGATGACAGTCATATCGGATTTTCACAGTAAAGTCCTCCTTGGAAAGAATATCGTTTTCTATCTCAGAGCTTAGCATATTTTCCCTGAAATAGAAAGAGAAAAAGCATAGCAGAAAAAGTTTCATACCCGAGAAGGGAAAAAAGAATTTTTTTTAAAACAATTTTTTACAAAGAATCAAGATTACTACTTGAATTTTTGGAACAAATTGGGTAGAATATTACGTAAGGTGTGGCCTCTGAATGCGGAGACCCCCAGCAGTATTGCTTAATCAGCAAAATTACTTTTAGGAGGAATTAAAATCATGGCAGTAAAAGTTGCAATTAATGGTTTTGGCCGTATTGGCCGTCTGGCTTTCCGTCAGATGTTCGGAGCAGAGGGATTTGAGATCGTAGCTATCAACGATCTGACTTCTCCTGAAATGCTGGCTCACTTACTGAAATATGATTCTACCCAGGGCAGATATGAACTGTGCGACAAGGTTTCTTACAGTCAGGATTCCATCACAGTTGACGGAAAAGAAATCAAGATCTACGCAGAAGCAAAAGCAGCAGACCTTCCGTGGGGAGAACTGGGTGTTGATGTAGTTCTGGAGTGTACTGGTTTCTACACCTCAAAGGACAAAGCACAGGCTCATATCGACGCCGGCGCAAAGCACGTTATTATTTCCGCTCCTGCAGGAAATGACCTGAAGACGATTGTTTACAATGTAAATCATGAGAGTCTGACCAACGAGGACAAGATCATCTCTGCTGCATCCTGTACAACAAACTGCCTGGCTCCCATGGCAAAGGCTCTGAATGACCTGGCACCGATCAAATCCGGTATCATGTGTACTATCCACGCTTACACAGGCGATCAGATGACACTGGATGGACCTCAGAGAAAGGGTGATAAGAGAAGATCCCGTGCTGCAGCAGTGAACATTGTTCCCAACAGCACCGGCGCTGCAAAAGCCATCGGCCTTGTTATTCCGGAACTGAACGGCAAACTGATCGGCGCTGCACAGCGTGTTCCGACCCCCACTGGTTCCACCACGATCCTGACTGCAGTAGTAGAAGGAAATGTAACAAAGGATCAGATCAACGCAGCTATGAAGGCAGCTTCCAATGAGTCCTTCGGCTACAATGAGGATGAGATCGTATCCAGCGATATCGTTGGTATGAGATATGGTTCTCTGTTCGATGCTACCCAGACCATGGTTCTTCCGCTGGAAAACGGCACAACCGAGGTACAGGTTGTTTCATGGTATGACAACGAGAACTCCTACACCAGCCAGATGGTTCGTACCATCAAGCACTTTGGAAAACTTCTTGGAGCATAATGCTTCCGGCAGTGAAAAGTGAAAAAGGAGATATAGACTCACTAAGGGGTCCGGTCTGTTTAGGACCGGACCCCTTAATTTTGACAATAGAGAGTTTGCGGAGCCTGCTTTCTATTGCTTTATAGAGAAAATGGAGGTTTTGATATCATGGGATTAAACAAAAAGTCAGTAGATGATATTAATGTGAAAGGCAAAAAAGTCCTGGTGCGCTGTGATTTCAACGTGCCGCTGAAGGATGGAAAGATCACAGATGAGAACCGTCTCGTTGCAGCCCTTCCTACGATTAAGAAGCTGATTGCGGACGGCGGGAAAGTGATTCTCTGCTCACATCTTGGGAAACCCAAGGGAGAGCCGAAGCCAGAAATGTCCTTGGCTCCTGTGGCAAAGCGCCTTTCAGAGCTTCTTGGCCAGGAAGTAAAGTTTGCCCCTGACAATGAGGTGGTAGGTCCCAATGCCAAGGCGGCTGTAGAGGCTATGAAGGACGGAGAAGTAGTTCTTCTTGAGAACACCCGCTACAGAGCAGAGGAGACGAAGAACGGAGAAGCTTTCAGTAAGGAGTTGGCCTCCCTGTGTGACGTTTTTGTAAATGACGCTTTCGGTACAGCCCACAGAGCTCACTGCTCAAATGTAGGCGTGACACAGTTCGTAGATACCTGCGCGGTAGGATATCTGATGCAGAAGGAGATTGATTTCCTGGGCAACGCTGTGAACAATCCTACCCGTCCCTTTGTAGCGATTCTGGGCGGCGCTAAGGTGGCGGATAAGCTGAATGTAATCTCAAACCTTCTGGAGAAGTGCGATACCCTGATTATCGGCGGCGGTATGGCCTTTACTTTCCTGAAGGCAAAAGGATATGAGGTAGGAACCTCCCTGGTAGACGATACGAAGATTGACTACTGCAAGGAGATGATGGAAAAGGCTGAGAAGCTTGGCAAGAAGCTTCTGCTTCCTATTGATACCGTAGCAGGTGATTCTTTCCCTTCACCTATTGACGCTGAGATCGAAGTGGTTGCTGTGGCTGCTGACGCGATGCCTTCTGACAAGATGGGACTGGATATCGGACCCAAGACTGCGGAGCTTTATGCTGAAGCAGTGAAATCTGCCAAGACTGTTGTATGGAACGGACCTATGGGCGTATTTGAGAATCCGGTTCTGGCCAAGGGTACCATCGCAGTGGCAAAATCCCTGGCTGAGACAGATGCGATCACTATCATCGGCGGTGGCGACTCCGCGGCTGCAGTGAACCAGCTGGGATACGGAGATAAGATGACTCATATCTCCACAGGCGGCGGAGCTTCCCTTGAGTTCCTGGAGGGCAAGGAGCTTCCGGGCGTAGCAGCAGCAGACGATAAATAAACACTTGGCAAGGGGAATATCCCGTATACTTGGCCAGTGGCGAGCCAAAGGCGAAGACAGATAAATAGAGTAAGGAGATAATTACAATGGCTAGAAAGAAAATTATTGCCGGCAACTGGAAAATGAACATGACTCCCAGCGAAGCAGTAAAGCTGGTGGAGACTCTGAAACCCCTGGTAGTAAACGATGAGGTGGACGTAGTATTCTGCGTGCCGGCCATTGACATCATTCCCGTAATGGAAGCAGCCAAGGGAACCAACATCCAGGTGGGCGCTGAGAACATGTATTTTGAGGAGAAAGGCGCTTACACAGGCGAGATCTCTCCCGCTATGCTGACAGATGTAGGCGTGAAGTACGTAGTGCTTGGACACTCTGAGAGAAGAGAATATTTTGCGGAGACCAGCGAGACAGTAAACAAGAAAATGCTGAAAGCATTTGAGCACGGCATTACTCCCATTATGTGCTGCGGCGAGACTCTGGAGCAGAGAGAACAGGGAATCACCATGGACTGGATCCGTCAGCAGGTGAAGGTGGGCTTCCAGAATGTAACGGCAGATCAGGCAAAGACGGCTGTGATCGCTTACGAGCCGATCTGGGCGATCGGTACCGGCAAGACAGCTACCACTGAGCAGGCACAGGAGGTTTGCGGCGAGATCCGTAAATGCATCGCTGAGATCTATGACCAGGCTACCGCAGACGCGATCCGTATCCAGTACGGCGGTTCTGTAAATGCCAAGACGGCTCCCGATCTGTTTGCTCAGCCGGACATCGACGGCGGTTTGGTAGGCGGCGCTTCCCTGAAGGAAGAGTTCGGAAAGATCGTAAATTACAAATAAGAAATGAATTTCAAAAAACCCGGGGGAGAGATCCCTCGGGTTTTCTGCAGCAATGGACCTGCCGAAAATCCGATCAGAATACATATTCGGCCAGCCGCCGGAAGGCTTCTTCCACCCGGGAGAGAGGCAGGGCCAGGTTCATGCGGATGGAAAATTCGCCGTGGAACGGGCGCCCGTCCTGCCAGGCCACGCCCACGTCCCAGCCGGCTTCCAGCAATTTATCCAGAGATTTTCCATTGTCACGGCACCATGTGCCGCAGTCCAGGAAGAGCATATACGTTCCCTGAGGCCGGCTTACCTGAACGCCGGGGAAATGTTCCTGAATGTAGCTGCAGGCGAAATTGACATTTTCTGTAAGTACTTGGCGCAGCTCATCCACCCATTCTTCTCCTTCCCGGCTGTACGCTCCGATGAGGCCGTACATAGAGCAGATATTCATGCTGTTGTAGTGGGTTCGGCTGCTGATGGAGCGAACCCGGTCCCGAAGGGTGGGGTTGTAGATAATGTGATAGCTGCCGATCAGGCCGGCCAGGTTAAAGGTCTTGCTGGGCGCATAAAGGGCGATGGTGCGGTTTCTGGCATCCGGACTGACAGCCTGGGTGGGAATGTGATAGTATCCATCCAGGGTCAGGTCTGACCAGATTTCATCTGAGATTACCACACAGTCGTTCCGGGCGTAGACCTCCATAGCTTTCTCGATCTCCCAGCGTTCCCATACCCTCCCGCAGGGGTTGTGGGGACTGCAGAAGACTGCAGCATGGATGCGGTTCTCCTTCAGCTTTGCGTCCATATCCTCATAATCCATTCTCCAGATACCTTTTTCGTCCAGCTTCAGAGGACTGTGTACAATCTTAAAGCCATTTCCCAGAATGCTTCCTGTAAATCCAATATAAGTAGGATTGTGGAGAAGGACGCTGTCTCCCGGGGATGCGAAGGCATGAAGGGCCGACACGACGCCGCCCAGCACACCATTTTCGTATCCGATACATTCCCGGTCCAGGTTTTTTACTCCGTTGCGGCTTTCCTGCCAGCGGATGATGGAATCGTAATATTCATCCCTGGGGTTAAAGTAACCGAAAGCCGGATGGCTGATCCGTTTGGCAATGGCCTGCTGTACGGAAGGCGCCGTAGGGAAATTCATATCGGCCACCCACATGGGGATCGGATCAAATCCCTCACGGGGACTTTTCGGGGCGCCGGGGTTTTTGCCCAGGCCGTCCACTGCCAGGGCGTCCTTTCCGCGGCGGTCGATTACAGAAGTAAAATCGTATTTCATGGATTTCTGTCTCCTTATCTGTTGATTTTATTCCCGCGAGCAACGAGCCAAGCGGACACAGCCCAGGCTGCTTTCTCTTGCCCCAGGCGGTAATTCACCTTGTGCCGCATGTCCATTTGGCGACTGACGCGAGGGTCAGAGGGGACTACATCCGGTAGATGCAGATTCTGGCTCCCGGCTCCGTTTTCTGGAGAATTCTTATCATGTCTTTTTCGCTGACAGCCACACAGCCCCCCGTATAGGGTCTTGGGCCGAAACAGTGAAAGAAGATGGCTGACCCCATATCATAGACGCATTCCCTGTTGAAATCCGTAAACATCCCGTAGTTATAATGCGGGGAAAATTCAATCAGATGCTCGCCCCTGCAGTCGTGGGGCTTTTCACGGATATCGATAAGCTGGTTGTAATACTGCTCATCCCCACACCAGTAGAGGTAGGGATTCAGTTTTACGTACTCCATTCCCGCGCCGGGATTGTCCTTGATTCCGAAAGCGCGGGTCAGGCGGAAGACTCCCACCGGTGTCTTCTGATCCCCCTCCCGGATTTTCCCGATTCCCTCTTTGCCTACATAGCCGGGACATTCCAGAAGAAGTTCCCAGCCCTCCAAAGCTTTCTGGTACAGACAGACCCTGGCGTTTGTGCGGCCTGTATATTTAACGAAGACCAGCTGATTGACCAGGGGATCTTTTTGATAGCGGGCCAGAATCCGGCTCCATCGGTTTTCCTTTACGGTGACGGAGAAACGGAGGGCGTTCTGACCGGTTCCGGCAAAAACCACAGCCCTTCCAGGCTTTCTGGCCAGCAGCCGGTTTCCTTTTATAATCGAAATAATCCTGGGATTGCTGCTTCTCAGAAGGATTTTGCCGGAAAAGCAGGGAAGTCTGAGCGTATAAGCTTCCTGTGGAATTAAAGTGAGCTTTCTTAATTTAGAAAGTCCTTCGCGCTTCAATTTCTTTTCCTTCTTTCAAGATTATTGCTCATCAAGAAAATACCTTCCGTATGCGTCAGCAGCCTTAATAGCGGCGGCTACTGATTCCGGTGTGACTTCAAAGGGCATATTGTGGAGGGTATCGTTTTCGGCGCAGGCAGCCTTGGCTACGGCCATGATTTTTTCATCTGTGACTTCCTTGACTCCCAGCTCGCCAAGAGTTACGGGAAGACCTACTTCAATGCAGAAATCCAGCACCTCTTCCAGCTCCTCGGAGGAAACGTTCTCCAGAACAAGCTGGGTGATGGTGCCGAAGGCCACTTTTTCTCCGTGGTACATGGAATGGCATTCCTCCAGCACCGTTAGTCCGTTGTGAATGGCGTGAGCCCCGGCCAGTCCGGCGCTTTCAAAGCCGATGCCGGAGAGAAGGGTGTTGGCTTCAATCACCTTTTCCACCGCGGCGGTGCAGGCTCCGGCTTCCAGGGCGATTTTTGCCTTTACACCTTCTTCCATCAACGTGTCAAAGCACAGCTTGGCCAAAGCCATGGCTGCTTCTGTGGTTTTGCCTCCGGCGCAGGAGGTCGCCTGGCTTCTCTGGCAGGCCCTGGCTTCAAAATAGGTGGCCAGGGCGTCCCCCATACCGGCCACCGTAAGGCGCACCGGGGAGCTGGCGATGATATCTGTATCCATCAGTACCAGATTGGGGTTGGCGGGAAGGAAAAGATATTCCTGGAATACGCCTTCATCGGTGTAGAGAACAGAGAGGGCGCTGCAGGGCGCGTCGGTAGAAGCGATGGTGGGGCAGATCACGACAGGCGTTTTCTGATAATAGGCTACCGCCTTGGCAGTATCGAAGATCTTTCCGCCGCCGATACCGATGACCAGATCACAGCTTTTTTCCTTCATAACTTCTGTCAGACGGCTGATTTCTGTCTTGCTGCATTCTCCCTGAAAGAAATCAAATTCCGTTTCACACGCCTGATCCTTAAAGCTTTCTTCGATCTGTGCGCCGATCCGTTTATACCCGCCTTTGCTGATGAGAATCAGGGCCTTTTTGCCGTAGCCGGCCGCATAGGCGCCTAATTTTTTTATTTCGCCGGGGCCCTGGATATATTTGGACGGGCTGATTAATATTTTGCTCATAAGAGTTCTCCTTTCCTGATTCAAAATTTACAGGTTTTCCTGATTCTTTTATTCTATTATGATTTGACTGCGGATGCAAGTAGATCGTATTTTGAAAAGACGTATTGCGGGGATTCGGCCTGCGTGGTATTATTTTCTAAAAGCAGCATGAGGAGGAAAGAGAATGAGACTGTTGTTTATCCGGCACGGGGATCCGGATTACGTAAATGATACCCTTACAGAAAAGGGGCATAGGGAGGCTATGCTTCTGGCCGGAACCGCGGACAGGCTGAATCTGGGTACCTGTTTTGTTTCGCCGCTGGGCCGGGCCAGGGATACGGCATCCTATTCCCTGGAAAAGACAGGAAAGGAGGGGACGGTGCTGAACTGGCTTCAGGAATTTCCGGCCAGAGTGGATCTGAACCAGTCTGAAGAGCTCCAGAAAGCATATGCGGACTGCAAGAAATTTAACGGGAAGTACATTCCAAGAATCCCCTGGGATGTCCTTCCTTCTTACTGGACGTCCCATCCAGAATACATACACCGGGAGGAGTGGAGAAATTCCGAGATAGCCAGATGCAGCGATATGGTGGAGGTATATGATTCGGTTACGAAAAAATTCGATGATTTTCTGGCGGAACACGGCTATGTGCGGGACGGACTTCGGTACCGGGAAGAGCGGGAATCAAAAGAGACGCTCACTTTTTTCTGCCATTTTGCCATTACCTGCGTTTTTTTGTCGCATCTGTGGAATGTCTCGCCCTTCATTCTATGGCACAGTCTTGTGCTGGCTCCCACCTCTGTATCGGAGATTGTCACAGAGGAGAGAGAAAAGGGCTGCGTGTACTTTCGCGCCACGAAGCTGGGCGACCAGTCTCATCTGTTCATCGCCGGGGAGGCGCCCTCCTTCGCAGCCAGGTTCTGCGAGGTGTTCTCGGATAAAGGACACCGGCATTAAAGGCTTCAGATCCCCGGCATACAGAAAACAAAGGGAAAAACGGGAAAGGAAAGATAGCTGAGAAGATGGAAGAAAAGATCATTCAGATAGCCCTGCTGGGGCTTGGGACCGTAGGATACGGAACGTATAAGGTGCTGAAAAGCCAGGAACAGGAAATGCAGAAGAAAATCGGGGCCCGGCTCCGGGTAAAGAAGATTTTAGTCCGGAATGTAGAAAAGGCGGCGGCCAGGGTGGAGGATCCTTCCGTGGTTACGGATTCCTGGGAGGAAATTTTAAAGGATCCCGAAATTCAGATTGTAGCAGAGCTGATGGGAGGCCTGGAGCCGGCCGGAACGTATATTGAGCAGGCCCTTCTGGCCGGGAAGCATGTGGTGACGGCCAATAAAGACCTTCTGGCAGCCAATCACGGAAAGCTTTTAGATCTGGCCGGAGAGAAGAAATGCGATCTTCTGTTTGAAGCCGCGGTGGCCGGGGCCATTCCGGTTATCACGCCTCTTAAGCAGTCCCTGGCGGCCAACCATCTGGATGAGATTATGGGAATCGTCAACGGAACCACGAATTTTATCCTTACGAAGATGACCCAGGAAGGAATGGAGTTTTCAGAAGCTCTGGCCCTAGCCGCGGATCTCGGATACGCGGAGGCGGATCCTACGGCCGATATAGAAGGGCTGGACGCAGGAAGGAAGGTTGCCATCCTGGCCTCCATCGCCTATAATTCCAGAGTGTCCTTTGAGGATGTGTACACGGAGGGAATCACAAAGATCACGGCAAAGGATATGGGCTATGCCAAAGAGATGGGGTGCGTGATTAAGCTTATCGGTATGAGCCGCTGCGACGGAGAAGAGATTGAAGCCTATGTGGCTCCCATGCTGATTCCCCAGTCTCATCCCCTTGCTTCTGTAAATGACGCCTACAATGCGGTCTTTGTCCATGGAGACGCGGTGGGAGACGCTATGTTTTTCGGAAAGGGGGCCGGAGAGCTTCCCACGGCCAGCGCGGTGGCCGGAGATCTCTTTGAGATAGCAAGAAACATTCTCCATGGCTGCTGCGGCAGAATTGCCTGCACCTGCTATAAGCACCTTACGGTTCGGCCCATGTGCCGGGTAAAGAGCCGGTATTTTCTGAGAATCCAGGTAGAGGACCGCTCCGGCGTGCTGGCGGAGCTGGCGGCTGTGTTCGCCAGGTTTCAGGTCAGCGTGGAGCAGGTGATACAGAAAAAGAAGCAGAGCGAATGGGCGGAGCTGGTGATTATCACCGAGGAGGTAAAAGAGGGGGATATGGAGCAGGCGCTTTCGGCGATCCGGGAGAAAGCCTGCACCAGAGAGATTTCTTCTGTCATCCGGGCCTATGGTGAGAAATAGATATGAAGAGTAAATCGTTTTTGCGTCACCTTGACTTTCAGAAGCTTCACAGCTATAATGACTTTGAGTTTTCAGATGGCAGCTTCCGAATGAGAAAATAGATGTTCGGATTTCCCGGGCGGCGTTTCCAAAAGGGAAGGGCCGCCTTTTGATGTAAAGATAAAAAGAATTGAGGAGCGGCAAATGACAGTAAACCAGCCTTTTTATGGAAAGAAAAGTGATACAGAGAAAGGGATCCTGGTGGTAAGCTTCGGAACCAGTTATCCTGAGACGAGAGAAAAAACCATTGATAAAATTGAAGAGGAGATTCACGAATCCTATCCGGACTTTGCGCTGTACCGGGCCTGGACCAGCGGGATGATTATCCGGAAGATTCTGAAACGGGACGGCGTCCGTATCTGCAACGTCACAGAAGCTATGGAACAGATGCGGGCGGACGGCATCCGGGAGGTAGTGGTCCAGCCTACCCATGTGCTGAACGGAATCGAAAACGATCAGATGATCCGGGATGCAGGAGCCTTTGAGAGGGACTTTGATCGGATTGTGTTCGGCGCTCCCCTTCTGACATCCCAGGAGGATAATGAAAGAGTCATTCAGGCCGTGGTGCGGGAGATGCCCCTGAAGGAAGATGAGGCTCTTGTATTTATGGGACATGGCACTTCCCATTTCGCGAATTCCATTTACGCGGCTTTGGATTACCAGTTTAAGGACAGAGGGTATAAAAATGTGTTTATGGGAACAGTAGAAGCGTATCCCAGCATGGAATCTCTGATGAAGATGGTCTGTCAGAATTCGCCCAGACGGGTGATTCTGGCTCCCTTTATGATTGTAGCGGGAGATCATGCCTCTAACGATATGTCCGGTGAGGAGGATTCCTGGAAGTCAGAGTTTGAGGCGGCAGGGTTCCAGGTGGAGTGCAGGATGAAGGGGCTGGGCGAATATCCGGAAATCCGTCAGATCTTTATCGATCATGTCCGGGACGCGCTGGCTTTAAACGAGAAGGAATGAAGCAGATAAGACAGAATAAAGCTTAAGGAGCTGTTGGGATGGGAATACAGATGATCGGCATTGACCATAACCGGGCGGTGCTGGATGTGCGTATGATTTTTTCATTTACAAAAAAGGATGCCGGAAAGGCTGTGGAGGCGCTGAAGCAGGTTCCGGGAATTGAGGGCTGCGTCCTCCTTTCCACCTGCAACCGCATGGAGCTCTGGGCCAGTACGGACGACACTTTTTCAGGCTCGCTCTACGAATGGCTCTGTATGCACAGAGAGGTTTCCCCAAGGAAGTATGAAGGGTACTTTGTCAGCAGAAGAGGCAGGGAGGCAGTACACCATCTTTTCCGCCTTGCAGGCGGCCTGGAGTCCAGAATCCTGGGAGAGGATCAGATCGTTACCCAGGTGGGTGATGCCCTGGCTCTGGCCAGAGAACATTACGCGGCAGATCACGTGCTGGAGACGCTGTTTCGCCAGGCGGTGACCGCGGCCAAAAAGGTAAAGACGAATGTGCCTTTATCCCCCTCGGATACCTCTGTGGTGCGGACGGCCATACAGACCCTGAAGCAGAAAGGGATGGAGTTTCAGGGGAAGAAATGTCTTGTGATCGGAAACGGGGTCATGGGAAAATTGGCCGCCACACAGCTAAAAGAACAGGGAGCCCATGTGACAGTAACTGTGCGCCAGTACCGCAGCGGAATCGTGGAGATTCCCAGAGACTGCAGCAGGATTGATTACGGAAAGAGGATGGAGCTTTTTGGGGATTCGGATTATGTGGTGAGCGCTACTGTAAGTCCCAATTATACTTTGACCAGGGAACTCATAGAACCAAAACTAAAGGGACCGGTGACGCTGATTGACCTTGCGGTTCCAAGAGATATAGATCCCGGGGCAGCGTCTCTTCCTGGCGTGACCCTTTATGACATAGACTGCTTTCAGGAGGAGGCCCGCAGTGAGGAACAGAAAAAGGCGATCCGGGAAGCAGAAAAGATATTTGAAGAGCAGATGGAAGAATTTTATGTCTGGTATGAGTGCCGGGATATGATTCCAAAGATTCAGGAGATTAAAGAAAAAGCGGCTCTGGATCTGGGACTGCGTCTGCAGAAAAAGATTCGGAATCTTCCGGTAACGCCGGGAGAACAGGAAAAACTCCAGGAGGAGATCCAGTCCGCGGCCATAAGAGCGGTGAACAAGATGCTGTTCGGACTCAGGGACAATATGGGAGCGGGAAGTTTTCGGGAATGCCTGGACGCGCTGGAACAGGTATACGGTGAAAGTCAGATTATTAAAACGTGACGGAGGAGACTTTGGATGAAGGATAAGATTTGTATGGGAAGCCGCGAAAGCCGGCTGGCGGTGATCCAGACAGAGTTGGTGCGGGACGCGGTGAAAGAGAGATTTCCGGAAAAAGAGATCTCCATTCTTACTATGAAAACCACGGGAGACCGGATTTTAGACAAGTCCCTGGATAAGATCGGCGGGAAAGGTCTTTTTGTAAAGGAGCTGGACCGGGCTCTGACCCAGGGGATCACAGATCTGTCCGTACACAGCCTGAAGGATGTTCCCATGGAGCTCCCGGATCAGCTTCCTTTGGTGGCTTTTTCTAAGAGGGAGGATCCCAGGGACGTCCTGGTGCTTCCAAAGGGACAGAGTGAGCCGGATTTTACAAAGCCTGTGGGATGTTCCAGCCGCCGCAGGATGATTCAGCTTAAGAAGCTGTATCCTCAGGCAGAGTTTAAAATGATCCGGGGAAATGTCCTTACCAGACTTTCCAAGGTGGATTCCGGAGAGTATGCCGGGACGATTCTGGCTGCGGCAGGGCTGAAGCGCCTGGGCCTTGAAGAGCGGATCAGCAGGTACTTTTCACCTGAGGAAATGATTCCGGCAGCAGGCCAGGGGATTCTGGCTGTTCAGGGACGTGCCGGAGAAGATTACTCCTTCCTGGAAGATTTCAATGATAAAGACGCTGAGGCCTGCGCAAGAGCAGAGCGAGCCTTTGTGAGAGGCATTGGCGGAAGCTGTTCTTCTCCCATTGCCGCGTACGCACAGGTGCAGGAAAATACTCTGATGCTCCATGGCCTCTATCAGGAGGAGAAAACCGGCAGGATCTATGAAGGAAGAATGCAGGGGCCTTCTGAAGCAGGAGAAAAGATCGGAGCGGCACTGGCAGAGAAAATTCAGGGAGAGATCCGGCGGGATCTGGAGGAGAAAAGAAAGCAGGGCAAAGTGTGGCTTGTGGGAGCAGGGCCGGGGGATCCGGGACTTTTCACTGTAAAAGGCCGGGAAGTACTGAAAAAAGCCCAGGTAGTGGTGTACGACGCCCTGGTAGGAGAAGGCGTCCTGAGCATGATTCCCCAGGAGGCGGAGCGGATCAATGTAGGAAAACGCTCCAGCCATCATCTGATGCCTCAGGAGGAGATCAGCCGCCTTCTGGCCGAAAAAGCCGGAGAAGGAAAGCGTGTAGTGCGCTTGAAGGGAGGAGATCCCTTCCTTTTCGGCAGAGGCGGAGAAGAGCTGGAGGTCCTTACGGAGGCCGGGATTCCCTATGAGGTGGTGCCTGGGGTGACTTCAGCTCTGGCTGTTCCGGCTTATCAGGGGATTCCTGTGACTCACAGAGATTTCTGCTCCTCCGTACATATTATTACGGGACATAAGAGAGAAGGACAGGAATACGATATAGATTTTGAAGCCCTTGTCCGCACCAGAGGAACCCTGGTATTCCTCATGGGAGCCGCCTCCCTTGCGGCTATCTGCCGGGGGCTTATAGAGGCAGGGATGGATCCGAAGATGCCGGCTGCCTTTCTTTCGCGGGGAACCAGAGCTTCTCAGGAGCGGATTGTGGCAGATGTATCTTCCCTTCCGGAGAAGGTTCTGAAAGGAAATGTGAAGACACCGGCCATTATTGTGGTGGGAGAAGTGTGCCGCCTGGCGGATCGTTTTGCCTGGGTGGAGAAGCTGCCTCTGGGAGGTGCGAAGGTCCTGGTAACCCGGCCGAAGGAACTGGCAGGAACCACATCGGGAAGACTGAGGGAACTGGGAGCTGAGGTGCTGGAGCTACCGGCCATCCGCACTGTAAGAAGAGAAGAGAACCCTCAGCTTGAAGATGCCCTGTCCCGTTTGGATGATTGGGACTGGATCGTGTTTACAAGCCCTACAGGAGTTCGTCTCTTCTTTGAAGAACTGAAGGAGAGAAGGATAGATGTGCGGAAGCTGGGAAAAGCCAGAATCGCGGTGATCGGCAGCGGTTCCGAGAGAGAACTGGAGAAATACGGTCTGTACGGCGATCTGATCCCGGAGGTCTACGATGGGGAGCATCTGGGAAAAGCAATGGCCCCTTTGTGCCAGGCCGGTGAAAAGGTGCTGATTCCCCGGGCTGCCATAGGAAACCGGGAGCTTACGGAGACTCTTGAGAGAGTGGAAGGACTTGAGATTTCGGACATTCCCCTTTATGATACCGTGTATGGGGAAGAGACCCTTGGCGAAGCCGGGACGTATCCGGATCTGCGCCAGGTTCTTGAAAAAGGAGAGCTGGATTATGCAGTTTTCACCAGCGCTTCCACCGTCCGGGGGTTTGCTGCTGCAGCCGGGAAGGCAGATTACGCCAGGGTGAAGGCCATCTGCATCGGAGCTCAGACAAAGGCGGCAGCTGACGCTCTGGGTATGGAGACCTGGGTGGCAGAGAAAGCCACCATAGACAGCCTCATCCAGAAGCTGACAGAGGTACATGGCATGGTAAAAGAGGGCGCCTGCGGGGCTGCCCGCAGGTAAATATTTCAGAATCTGATTGATCTTTTTCGGGGTATGGCCTATAATATATTTAACAAGACAGCCGGTGGGTGAGCGCAGTTCACCCGACCCGGCAAAAGTTTTTAATTACGAAATGGCCGTCTACTTTTGCAAGGAGCAGGACGGCTATTTCTTATGTGTAAAATTCAGAACAGCAACGATCAGCAAAGCAATGCTTACGATCAGGCTTAATTCTTCGTATGTACTCATAATAATCACCGCCTTCCGCAGGAACTCGGAATCAGGTGAGAGCACGTCCCCCGGCTGCCCGGGTAAACAGACTATATGATAGATTTAATGAGAATTACATCATCAATATGTGAAAATATACAAGCGGGATTTTGTACAAATTCTTGACATCCCCGGGAAATAAGGTATTATATAATAGATGCGAGGAATCCGGTGCAAGTCCGGAACAGTCACCACTACTGTAAGGCAGACGAAGAGACACGAGCCACTGGCAAGGAAGATCCCGGCCTGTAAGGGGAATTTCGGGGGAATACGGAAGCTGGGAAGGCGTCTTGGAGGAAGAAGCCAAGTCAGGATATTCGCGGTATAAGGATTCTTGTTTCCGGGATGGGGAGACAGGCCCGAAATTGTGAGAATGGAAGGCGCTCCGTACGGGAGCGCTTTTTTCTTTTCTATTAAAAATGTAAAATTCTCCGGACAGGACAGATACGCCGCAATCAGGTGTTTTGAGGGAAAAAGAGAGCCTTTGCGGTAAACAAAGAGAAGCAGTATTTTATTAAGAAAAGAGGTATATAGAAATGGATTTGACAATCAGGCCCAGAAGGCTCAGAAAGGGAGAAATCTTAAGAAAGATGGTGCGGGAGACCAGGATGGATCCTTCCTCTTTAATTTATCCTATGTTTGTACGGGAAGGTGAAGGAATTGCGGAGGAGATTCCCACGATGCCGGGACAGTACCGGTACAGCGTGGACCGGATGGGAGAGAAGCTGGACCGCTTAAAAGAGGCGGGAGTTTCAAGTGTTATTCTCTTTGGAATTCCCGGTTATAAGGACGAGACAGGCAGCGGCGCCTGGGCGGAAGACGGAATTGTTCAGAAGGCTCTGCGCAGAATGAAAAAGGATTTTCCCCAGATGTATGCCATCACGGATGTCTGTATGTGTGAATATACTTCTCATGGTCACTGCGGCGTTCTCTGCGGCCATGAGGTGGACAATGACAAAACGCTTGAGCTTTTGTCAAAGACGGCCCTTTCTCACGTACAGGCAGGAGCCGATATGGTGGCTCCTTCTGATATGATGGACGGAAGAGTCAGGGCGATTCGCGAGACTCTGGATCAGGCAGGATTTCAGATGACTCCCATTCTGTCTTATGCGGTAAAATATGCTTCCGGATTTTACGGCCCCTTCCGGGACGCGGCAGGCTCTGCGCCGGCGTTCGGAGACAGGAAGGGCTACCAGATGGATTACCATAACAGCCGGGAGGGAATCAAAGAGGCCCTGCTGGATGTGGAGGAGGGGGCGGATCTTGTAATGGTGAAGCCGGCCATGACCTACCTGGATCTGGTTGCCAAGGTAAAGGAAGCTGTAAAGGTACCTGTGGCAGCCTACAGTGTCAGTGGTGAGTACGCCATGATTAAAGCGGGAGCAGCCCTTGGCTATATTGAGGAGGACAAGATGATCTGTGAGACGGCAGTAAGCGCGTACCGGGCGGGATGTGACCTGTATCTGACTTACTATGCGGAGGAGATCGCGGGATTTATGAAAGAAGGGAGAATTGGGTGATGACGCAGTCAGAGAAATTCTTTGAGAGAGCCTGCCGGGTAATTCCCGGAGGCGTGAACAGTCCTGTGCGGGCTTTCGGTTCAGTGGGTGAGACGCCCAGGTTCATCCAGTCTGCCGATGGAGCTTATATGACGGACGCGGATGGAATCCGGTATCTGGATTTTGTGGGATCCTGGGGGCCTATGATTCTGGGGCACAACCATCCGGCAGTGCGGGAAGCTGTCATAAAGGCATGTGAGAAGGGACTCAGTTACGGAGCCGCCACGGAATATGAGGTAGAGATTGCGGAACTGATCTGTTCTTCTGTGCCGAATATTGAAATGATCCGTATGGTAAATTCCGGGACAGAGGCAGTGATGAGCGCGATCCGGGCTGCCAGAGGCTATACAGGCAGAGACAAAATTATAAAATTTATGGGTTGCTATCACGGACATTCGGACGCCCTTCTGGTACAGGCCGGCTCCGGCGTGATGACGGCAGGGGTGCCGGACAGCGCGGGTGTGCCTGAGGGATGCACCAGGGATACTCTCTCGGCTGTCTATAATGACATAAGCTCTGTAGAAAGGCTGTTTGAAGAATTTCCTGAAAAAATTGCCGCGGTGATTGTGGAGCCGGTGGCGGCCAATATGGGAGTGGTGCCTCCAAAGGAGGAATTCCTTCAGGGACTTCGGCAGCTTTGCACCAGGTACGGGGCAGTCCTTATTTTTGATGAAGTGATTACAGGATTCAGACTGGGATTTACAGGAGCCCAGGGGTATTACGGCGTGGACGCGGATCTGGTAACCTATGGAAAAATTATCGGAGCGGGGATGCCGGTGGGCGCCTATGGAGGAAAGAAAGAAATTCTTTCCATGGTGGCGCCAGCAGGGCCAGTCTATCAGGCCGGGACCTTAAGCGGGAATCCAGTGGCCATGCAGGCAGGGCTGGCGCAGCTTTCCCTTTTAAGAGAACACCCGGAAATTTATACGGAACTGAATGAAAAGGGTGACTGGTTCTTTGGAGAGCTGAAAAAGCTTGCCGAAGGCTCCGGGCTGGGGTGCAGAGTAAATCATACAGGCTCCCTTGGAAGTATTTTCTTTACAGAAAAACCGGTGGTGGATTATGCATCAGCCAAGACTTCGGACACAGAGCTTTTTGCTTCCTGGTTCCGCTTCATGCTGAAGCGTCAGTATTATTTCGCTCCCTCTCAGTTTGAAGCGATTTTCTTGTCCGCGGCCCATACCAGGGAGGAGCTGCAGAAGGTTCTGGATGACGGGAAGGAATTTTTTGAAAACGTATGATGCATTTAGTGACCGGAGGGAGCGGAAGCGGCAAATCTGCCTATGCGGAGGAGCAGATTCTGAAGGCTCCGGAAAAAAGGAGAATTTATATAGCCACCATGCTTCCCTTTGGGGAAGAGGGACGGCTGCGGGTGCAGCGCCACCGGAGAATGCGCAGAGACAAGGGCTTTGAGACGGTGGAATGTTACACGAATCTTTCCGGGCTGGAGATCCCGGAGGGCTGCGCGGTTCTTCTGGAATGCGTTTCAAACCTTACGGCGAATGAAATGTACCAGGAGGAAGGGGCTGGAGAAAAAACCTTCCAGGCAGTCACGGAAGGGATCCGGAGCCTGAAAAAACAGGCGGGGACTTTTGTGGCAGTGACCAATGAGGTGTTTTCAGACGGAATCTCCTATGATGCTTCCACCATGAAGTATATGGAAACCCTGGGCAGAATCAACCGGGAGCTGGTCAGAGAAGCGGACCGGGCAACAGAAGTCGTGTACGGGATCCCTGTTTCCATAAAATCAGACAGCGCTTTGCGGGGACGCTGAAATGATACAGGAAGAAAAAATCACCCGCAGTACAGTCAGAACGAAGAGGAGCCGGATCAATGATAAAGAAGTTAATGAACAGTTTTGGAATCGCCTTTTCCATGTATTCCAGAATTCCTATGCCTGCCTGCCAGTGGAGTCAGGAGAATATGAAATATGTTATGTGTTTCTTTCCCTGGATCGGTCCAGTCATCGGCCTGCTCTGCTTTGGGTGGAGCTTTCTGGCACAGGCGCTGGGGGTAAACCCTCCTCTCAGAAACGCAGTTCTTCTGCTGATTCCCATAGCCCTCTCGGGGGGGATCCATCTGGACGGGATGCTGGACACGTCGGACGCGTTAAGTTCCTGGCGGCCCATGGAGAAAAGAATTGAAATCCTCAAGGATTCTCATGCGGGAGCCTTTGCCATTATGATCTGTGCCTGTTACTTTTTCCTGCTCTACGGAGTTCTGGATTCTGTGACTATGGAAATGATGTCGGTGTACGGGGCGGTCTTTTTGGTGTCCAGGTCTTTCAGCGCCTTTTCTGTAGTTTCCTTTCCAAAGATGAAAAAAGAGGGGACCGTGGCGGATTTCTCGGAAAAAGCCAAAACCAGGCGGATTCAGCTTACATCCATTCTGTATCTGCTGCTTGCTTTTCTTTGGATGAGCAGGTGGAATCTCTGGTATGGCTGCTGGGGAATGGCAGGAGGAATTCTGACATTTGCATACTATTATCGGATGTCTGTGAAGAATTTCGGAGGGATCAACGGGGATCTGGCAGGCTGGTTTTTGTCTGTCTGCGAACTTGTAATGCCCTTATTTATGGTAATAGGGGATGTGATTCTCAGAATATAGGAGGAACCATGATACTGGTGATGGGAGGCGCCTTCCAGGGGAAGCTTCGCTGGGCGAAGGAGGAGTATCATCTTCGGGAAGGCTGGATTGACGGAGAAACCTGCGGCATGGAGGAGATCTGGAGCTGCTCTGGAATCAGCAGGTTTCATGAATATATTAAAAGAGCTCTGAAGCTGGGGGTGCTGACAGAGGAAGAAGAAGGAGACGCCTTTGTACGGGAACTGTATGAGAGAAATCCCCGGCTTGTGGTTGTGACAAATGAGCTGGGATACGGCATTGTTCCCATAGAGCCCTTTGACAGGCTCTACCGGGAGAGAACAGGAAGAATCTGCACCGGCATTGCCGCCGGGGCCCGTGAGGTTGTGCGGGTGGTCTGCGGCATCGGAATCAAACTGAAGAAGGCGGAGGAAGAGAAGGATGATTAAAACCGTGATTCTGGATCTGGACGATACGCTGTATGATTACCAGGAAGGAAATCGTCTGGGAATGAACGCGCTGAAGCAATATTGTCGGGAACATTTTGGCATGGAAGAGGAAGCCTTTCAGGAGAAAATGAAAGAGGCGTGGCTGGTGGTGTCAGAGCGTATGGGAACCGCAAGAGCCTCTGTACATAACCGCCTGATCCGCTACCAGATTTTTCTGGAGCTGATTTATCAGCCGGTTTTCCTTCATGCCAGGAGGATGTACCATACATACTGGGATACTCTGCTTGAGCATATGCAGATCAGCGACGGCGCCCGGGAATGGATGGAAAAGCTTCATTCTCAGGGCATCCAGATCGGCATGGGAACGAATATGACCGCCTATATTCAGTACAGAAAGGTGGAGCATCTGGGAATCGGTCATTTGATCGACTGGATCGTTACCAGCGAGGAGGTAGGCGTGGAAAAGCCGGATCCTAAAATTTTTCAGGTATGTGTTGAGAAAAGCGGCGTCACTCCCCGGGAATGTCTGTTTGTAGGGGACAACCTTCGGGGAGATGTCCAGGGCGCTATGGGGGCGGGGCTTGAGGCTATGCTGTACGATCCCCACTGTAAAGTAAAAGAAGCGGAGCATCTGCCCTACCGGGTGATTCATTCCTTCCGGGAATGCCTGGCAGAGGATTTTCGTTTATAACCTGCTGAAAGGAAGAGCATCATGTATTTTCCCATCTTTATTGATTTATCAGAAAAAAAGATTCTGGTTGTGGGAGGGGGAGCGATTGCTTCCAGAAGGGTTCGGACCCTGAGGAGCTTCGCCGGGCAGATTACGGTGCAGGCGCCGGAAATTTCGGAGGAAATCCGCGGCCTTGCAGGAGACTGTCGGGTTACCATCAGAGAAGAGGCTTTCTATCCTGAGATTCTCTCTGGGATGGATCTGGTGCTGGCAGCCACCAATGACCGGAAACTGAACAGCCGGATCGGGGAGCTTTGCAGAGAGCAGAGGATTCCCGTAAATGTGTGCAGCAGGAAGGAAGATTGTGATTTCTTTTTTCCTTCTGTGATACAGAAGGGGGATCTGGTGATCGGAATCAATGCTTCCGGAAAAAATCACAGCCTTGTAAAGAGGACAAGGCAGGAGATGGAGGAGTTTTTGAGAAAATGAGATTTGTTTTCGCGTCGCTGCTGGCGGTGATCATTGGATTTGCGGCTGATCTGGTTTTTGGGGATCCCTCATCCCGGTTTCATCCCATCTGCCTGATCGGAAATTTTATATCTTATATGGAGAAGACGGCAAGAAGGATTTTTCCTGAAACTCCGAAGGGAGAGAGAGCAGGGGGTGTTTTCTGTGGGCTTACTGTAATTCTGGTGTCTGCCGGAATTCCTTTGTTCCTTCTCCTGTTTTTCTATAGGATTTCCATTTTTCTGGGGCTGGCAGCTGAGGCGGTTTTGTGCTATTTCGCCCTGTCTGCCAAAACCCTGAAGAAGGAAAGCGTGCATGTGGCCGAAGCTCTTGAGGAAGAAGGGCTGGAGGCAGGCAGAAAAGCGGTGTCCAGAATCGTGGGGAGAGATACCCAGAGCCTTACCAGGGAAGGGGTGATGAAAGCGGCTGTGGAGACAGTTGCGGAGAATTATTCCGATGGGGTGGCGGCGCCGCTGTTTTACATGATTCTGCTGGGAGCGCCGGGAGGATATTTCTATAAAAGTATCAATACCATGGATTCCATGCTGGGCTATAAAAATGAGCGCTATCTGAATTTCGGACGGTTCGCCGCGAAGCTGGATGACGCTGTAAATTTTATTCCCGCAAGGCTGGCGGCTCTTTTTCTCATTTTATCCGCCTTTCTCTGCGGACAGGACGGGAAGATGGCCTGGAAGATTTTCCGGAGAGACCGGTTCAACCATGCCAGCCCCAATTCCGCTCAGACAGAGTCTGCGGCGGCAGGCGCTCTTCACGTGCAGCTGGCGGGGGATGCCTGGTATTTTGGAAAGCTGTATAAAAAGCCGGTGATCGGCGATGATATAAGGCAGGTTGAGACAGAGGATATCCGGCGGATCAATCAGATGATGATAACGGCTTCGGCTGTCGCCCTGGCAGTTTTTGTATGTGCAAAAACGTTTCTGCTGTGGCTCTGCGGGTGAGAAGCCGGGAAATTCAGATTCAGCCCGGCTGCGTTTACTTTTCCGGGAAACCGAAGATCCTGGAAAGGATATACTGAAATCAGGAAGGAATATAGGAAGATGGTTCATAAACATGGCGGAAACCTCTATGAACATAAAGGAGCAGAGGACTTCTCTGCCAATATTAATTTTAAGGGAATGCCGGAAAAGGTGAAGCAGGCGGCTCTTGCATCCATAGAGGAATCCGTTCACTATCCGGATCCGGAGTGTACGGAATTAAGGGAGGCTCTGGCAGAGCGGGAAGGACTGAAAAAAGAACAGATTCTATGCGGAAACGGGGCGGCGGAGCTGATGTTTGCCCTGGCTTTTGCCAGAAAACCGAAAACCGCCCTTCTGCCGGTTCCCTCCTTCTATGAATATCAGCAGGCCCTGAAGGCTGCGGGCTGCGAAGTGCGGTACTTTTATCTGAAGGAGGAAGAGGAATACCGGATTGCGGAAGATTTTCTGAAGGAGGCGGAGAAAGGGTATGACGCGGCGATTCTGGGGAATCCCAACAATCCTACGGGCAAGCTGATAGCAGGGAAAAGGTTGGAGGAAATCCTTGCACTCTGCCGCAGAAAGGGAAGTCTGCTGATGGTGGACGAGAGTTTTTTAGATTTTTTGGATGAGAAGGATCTGGCAGAAACCTTTCCTTGTGGGCAGCTTCTTGAGAAGTACCCGAACCTTCTGGTAATAAAATCTTTTACGAAAATGTATGCCATGCCGGGCCTGCGCTTCGGGTATGTCTGCTGCGCGGACGAGGAGCTGCTAAGACAGATGCGTTCAAAGCTTCAGCCCTGGAATGTTTCCCTGCCGGCCCAGAGAGGGGCGCTGGCGGCAGCCGCGGAAACGGATTTTGCCAGAAAGACGGCTGCGGAGACGGCAGTAAACAGGCAAAAAATGAAAGAAGCGCTGCAGGAAGCCGGGTACCGGGTTTTTGACTCCTGTACCAATTATCTGCTGTTCAAAGGTCCTTTTGACCTGGGAAAATATTGTGTAAATCGGAAGATGCTGATTCGGGACTGCAGCAATTTCCCGGGATTAGAGAAAGAGTTTTTCCGGATCTGTATCCGGTCGGAAGAAGAGAATATAAGACTTGCTAGGATCTTAAAAGAACGGCTCAGAGGACAGATCCTGGAGACGGAGAGGCTGTATCTGCGCCTTATGGAGGATGCGGACTTTCCGGATCTGTGCAGGATGCTGCAGGATCCACAGGTGATGTATGCCTATGAACACGCCTTTGAGGATGAAGAGGCCTGGGAATGGCTGAAGCGGCAGCAGACCCGGTATGAAAAGGATGGCTTCGGCCTATGGGCGGTGATTGAAAAGGAGACCGGAGAGATGATCGGTCAGTGCGGCTTAACGGTACAGGACTGCAACGGCCGTCAGGTGGTGGAGGTAGGCTATCTTTTCTGCAGATCTGTCTGGCATCAGGGATTTGCCTCTGAGGCGGCCAGAGCCTGCAGAGATTATGCTTTCCGCCGGCTGGAAGTAAGAGAAGTGTATTCGATTATCCGGGATACGAATCTTCCCTCCATAAAGGTGGCGCGGGCCAACGGCATGAAAGAAAGGGAAAAGCTCATAAAACATTATTACGGTATGGAAATGCCGCATCTGGTGTATTCGATTACGAAGGAGGAGTGGGAATGGCAAAGCCGATTATGATCCAGGGAACCATGTCAAATGTAGGAAAAAGCGTGGTGGCTGCGGGACTGTGCAGGATTTTCCGGCAGGACGGCTACCGGGTGGCTCCCTTTAAGTCTCAGAACATGGCTCTGAATTCATTCATTACAAAAGAAGGGCTTGAGATGGGACGGGCCCAGGTTATGCAGGCAGAGGCTGCGGGGATTGAGCCTTCGGTAGCAATGAATCCCATTCTTTTAAAGCCTACCAATGATGTGGGATCCCAGGTAATTGTAAACGGTGAGGTCCTTGGAAATATGAGCGCCAGGGATTACTTTGCCATGAAGCATACGCTGATTCCTCAGATTCAGAAAGCATACCGCAGTCTGGATGAAGCGTACGACATCATCGTCATCGAGGGAGCGGGCAGTCCGGCAGAGATCAATCTGAAACAGGACGACATTGTAAATATGGGAATGGCCAGGCTTGCAGGAGCGCCTGTGCTGCTGGTGGGAGACATTGACCGGGGGGGAGTTTTCGCCCAGCTCATCGGTACGGTGGATTTGTTGGAGCCGGAAGAGCGGGAACTGGTGAAAGGGCTGATTATTAATAAATTCCGGGGGGACAAGACGATTCTGGATCCGGGAATCCGGATGCTCCAGGAGAGGGCCGGAATCCCTGTGGTGGGAGTCACACCGTATCTTACTGTCAGTCTGGAGGATGAGGACAGTTTAAGTGAGCGGTTCGGAAATCAGGAAAAGGTGGATCTCATTGATCTGGCGGTGATCCGGCTGCCAAGAATATCGAATTTTACGGATTTTAATATTTTTGAGAGTATGGAAGGGGTTTCCCTGCGGTACGTGTCTTCCCCGGCGCAGCTTGGAAATCCGGATTTGATTCTGATTCCTGGAACCAAAAATACCATGAAAGATCTGCTTTGGATGCGCAGCCAGGGGCTGGAAGCGGCGATTCTCAAAGCCCATGGAAAGGGAACGCCGGTTTTCGGCATCTGCGGAGGCTACCAGATGCTGGGAAAGCGGATTACAGATCTTCAGGGCGTGGAAGAAGGCGGTACGATCCGGGGCATGGGGCTTCTGGATACAGAAACGATCTTTGAGGCAGAGAAGGCAAGAACCAGGGTGAAAGGAAGCTTCCAGAACCTGAAAGGTATATTTGCCCCTCTTTCCGGCCATTCCTTTGAAGGCTATGAGATTCATATGGGAAGAACCACCCTGCATTCCGGCATGTGCCCGGCGGCATGGATGGAAGATCAGGTGACGGGAAAGAAAAAAGAGGACGGATGCTGCGGGGAGAATGTATGCGGCACCTATGTTCACGGCGTCTTTGACCGGGAAGAGATTGCCACAGAGCTGATCCGCGCCCTGGCAAAGGCAAAAGGCATCGAAGAGGGTGTGGGTACGGCCATGGATTTTGCAGCTTTTAAGGAAACCCAGTATGATCTTCTGGCAAAAGGGCTTAGAGAGCATCTTGATATGGAGAGAATCTACGAGATTCTCTGGAAAGGAACAGAAGCATGAAAGACAGAAAAGAGACCACCCTGGCGGACATCGAACGGCTGGGGCCTATGGAAATTGAAAAAAAGAGCTTTGAGATCCTTACACGGGAGGCGGGAGACCGGATTCCCCAGGATGAGAGAGCCATGATTATAAAGAGAGTGGTTCATACCACCGCAGATTTTGATTATATAGAAAACTTGTATTTTTCAGAGGGAGCTGTAAAAAAAGCTCTGGAAGCTCTGAAAAATGGGGCATGGATTGTGACAGATACCACTATGGCCCTGTCCGGGATTAATAAAAAGAGCCTGAAAAAAAACGGAGGGGAGGCTAGATGTTTCATTGGAGATGAGGATGTGGCAGAACTGGCCAAAAGCCAGGGCGTTACAAGGGCTTCTGTCTGCGTGGATAAAGCCGCAGACCTTGGCCGTCCGCTGATCTACGCAGTTGGAAACGCTCCTACGGCCCTGGTGCGTCTCTATGAGAAAATTCAGGAGGGAACCATAAAGCCGGAGCTGATTATCGGCGTGCCGGTGGGATTCGTAAATGTGGAGGCCTCCAAGGAACTGATCCTGCAGACCGGGATCCCCTGTATCGTGGCCAGGGGAAGAAAGGGCGGCAGCAATGTGGCGGCAGCCATCTGCAACGCCCTTTTGTATATGCTGGATGGAAGCCGGAAGGAAACGGTGCAGGGAAGAAACGTATGAGAGTATATTTAATCCGCCACGGCCAGACAAAGGGGAATCTGGAGAAGCGGTATGTGGGAAGCACAGACGAGTCTCTGACCCGGGAAGGGGCCAAAGGGCTTTTGGAAAAACGGGGGAGATATTCCCCGGTGGAGATGGTTTTTGCAAGTCCTATGAAGCGCTGTCTGGAGACGGCAGAGATTCTCTTTCCGGGAATTCCCTGCCGGAAGATCAAAGGCCTTGAGGAATGTGACTTCGGGGAATTTGAATATGAAAATTATCAGTCTCTGAAGGGAGACGCCAGGTATCAGGCCTGGATTGACAGCGGCGGCAGCCTGCCTTTTCCGGGAGGAGAAAGCCGGGAGGAATTTCAGGAACGGTGCTGTCAGGCTTTTTTGGAAGCTTGTCAGACAGCAGAGAAAGCCGGAGTGGACAGGGTGGCCTTTGTGGTTCACGGAGGTACCATTATGGCGGTGCTGGACCGGTTTTCCAGACCTCACAGGGACTACTATGACTGGCAGGCGAAAAACGGCGAAGGATATGAAATGGACTGGGAAGACGGAGGTTTAAAGACGCCGGTCTATGAGGAATGCGGCCTTGGGGAGGCATATGTCATTCGGAAAAATAAAAAGCTCCGGTGCGGCTATACTACGGGAAGCTGCGCGGCGGGCGCAGCCAGAGCGGCCTGTGAAATGCTCCTTACAGGCCGGGATGTTCCAAGGGTACAGATTCAGACTCCAAAGGGGATCCCCTTGAATCTGAAAACGGAAGATCCCGTTTTCGGGGAGGGTTTTGCCTCCTGCGGGGTGAGAAAGTACGCGGGAGATGACCCGGATGTGACGGACGGCCTTCTGATTTATGCCAGGGCAGAATACAGCCTGGCAGGGGATGTTTCCCGGGGAGAGCCTGTCATTGAGATTGACGGAGGAGGCGGCGTAGGGAGAGTTACAAAGCCGGGACTGGACCAGCCTGTGGGGGCAGCGGCCATCAATCATGTGCCGAGAGAGATGATCCGGCAGGAGACGGAGACAGTCTGCCGGGAGCAGGGATATTTTGGAGGGCTGAAGATTACCATTTTTGTGCCGGAAGGAGAAGAGACTGCCAAAAAGACGTTTAATCCCCGCCTTGGAATTGAAGGAGGAATCTCAATCCTGGGAACCAGCGGCATTGTAAAGCCCATGAGCGAGGAAGCTCTTATTGCCAGTATCCGCGCGGAGATGAAGCAGAAAAAGGCCATGGGTCAGGAGTATCTTCTGATCACTCCAGGCAATTACGGTGAGAACTTTATACGGAATAAAGAAATTTCAGAGAAACTGGATGCGGATCAGTCCATGAAATGCAGCAATTATGTGGGAGAAACGCTGGATATGGCGGTGGAGCTAGGGATAAAAGGAATTCTTTTTATTGCCCACATCGGGAAATTTATCAAGGTTTCCGGGGGGATTATGAATACCCATTCCGCCCAGGGAGACTGCCGGGCGGAGCTGATGGCGGCCCAGGCGATTCGAGTCGGAGCGCCCCTTTCCCTTGTAAAAAGGATCCTGGATACGAACACCACTGAGGAGGCGGTGGGTCTTTTGAAGGAAGGGGGGATCTGTGACAGGGTGATGGAAGAGACGGCCGGCAGGATTCAATTTTACCTGCAGAAGCGGTGCGGGGGCGCCCTGGCCACAGAGGTGGTTTTATATTCCAATCAGCATGGTTTCCTGGGGCAAACCCGGGGCGCTGAGGCCATGATTCAGAAAATAATTCAGCAGAAGGAACAGGGAGGTTAAGATGGCAGGCATATTTTACGGTGTTGGAGTCGGTCCGGGAGATCCGGAGCTGATGACTTTAAAAGCAGTGAGGATGATAAGAGAAAATGAAGTGATTCTGGTTCCCGGTGAGGAGGCGGAAACTTCCGTGGCATATAAGATTGCTTTGGGCGCTGTACCGGAGCTTTCAAGCAAAAAGGTATTTCCTGTGCCCATGCCCATGACAAAGGACAGGAAAAAGCTGGAAGAGAGCCATGACCGGGCGGCGGATCAGGTGGAAGTCTATTTGAAGGAAGGAAAAAACGCGGTTTTCCTTACCCTGGGGGATCCTACGGTCTACTCTACCTTTACCTATATAGAAAAGAGGATCAAGAAGAGAGGATATGAGACCGGAATCGTAAGCGGCATTCCCTCCTTCTGCGCGGCGGCGGCCTGTATGGATGTACCCCTTACGGAGTGGAGCCAGGAGCTTCATATTCTCCCGGCTCTCCACTGCATTGAAGAAGAAAGAGACTATCCGGGAACCGTGGTTCTCATGAAATCAGGAAGGAAGATAGGGCAGGTAAAGGAATGGCTGAAAAAGAGCGGCCGACAGGTTGTCATGGCCGAAAACTGTGGTATGGAGAATCAGAGAATCTACAGAAGCGCTGAGGAGATTCCCCAGGACGCCGGATACTATTCTCTGATTATTGCGAAGGAGGCGGAAGAATGATTCACTTTGTAGGAGCAGGTTCCGGGGCGGCGGACTTGATTACGGTAAGAGGAAGCCGCTTGGTGAACCAGGCAGATGTGATTATTTACGCGGGATCCCTTGTGAACCCGGAACTGCTGGAAGGGAGAAAACCGGAGTGCAGGGTTTACAACAGCGCGAAGATGACCCTGGAGGAGGTTTTCCAGGTCATGAAAGAGGCAGAAGAGCAGCATTTGGAGACGGTGCGGCTTCACACAGGGGATCCGTGTATCTACGGGGCCATCCGGGAGCAGATGGATCTTCTGGATCAGGCGGGGATCCTGTATGATTACTGTCCGGGGGTCAGCGCTTTCTGCGGCGCGGCTTCAGCCATGAATCTGGAATATACCCTGCCTGGAATTTCCCAGACGGTAATCATTACCAGAATGGCAGGAAGGACGCCGGTGCCGGAGAAGGAAGAGATCGAAAAGCTGGCATCCCACCAGGCTACCATGGTGATCTTCTTATCCACCGGTATGCTGGAGGAGCTAAGCCGCCGGCTGATAGCAGGAGGGTATGATCCTCAGACGCCGGCGGCCATTGTATACAAGGCTACCTGGCCGGATGAAGAGAGCCATCTGTGTACGGTCTCTACCCTGGCTCAATGCGCCGGAGAGCACGGCATTACAAAGACAGCCCTGATCCTGGTGGGGGATGCTGTGGCCCAGACCGGATACAGCCGTTCTGAGCTGTATCATCCGGAATTTACCACTGAATTCAGACAGGGATCAAAGAAAGAGTAAGGACAGAAAACCGATATGAAAAAGATGGGAATTGCCAGCTTTACCGAAAGAGGCAGAAAGAGGGCAGAAGAAGTCTGGAAAATTTTTCTGGGGGAGTATCAGATTCTGCCTTATGAAAAAGACAGGGGAGAGAGTTTAAAAGAATGGTGTCTCCGGTGCTTTGAGGAGGGGGAAGCGCTGGTCTTTGTGGGAGCCTGCGGGATCGCGGTCCGCACCATCGCCCCCTTCCTGCAGGATAAAACAAAGGATCCGGCGGTGCTTGTCATGGATGAGGCGGGAAGATACGTGATCTCTCTTGTCTCCGGCCATCTGGGCGGCGCCAACCGTCTGGCTTTAAAAATCGCGGAATCTCTGGGAGCAGAGCCGGTGATTACCACGGCTACAGATGTAAACGGAAAATTTGCTGTAGATGTTTTCGCCAAGGACAATCAGCTGGCGATTTCCAGCATGAAGGCGGCGAAGGAGATTTCCGCCGCTGTTTTAAGAGGCAGCAGAGTGTATCTTTTCTGCCATGGGAAAATCAAAGGAAAAGTTCCGGAAGAACTGACTCTTTGGGAGGAAGAAGAGCTTCCAGCGGGAAAAGAAGGGGCACTGATCTGGATCTCACCCTTTCTGCCCCCTGAATCCGGAAAGGGTTTTTCAGGTCCTGTCCTGCATCTGATTCCCCAGGTCCTTTCTGTGGGAATCGGATGCAGAAAGGGAAAGAGCCGGGCGGAGATCCGGGAGACAGTGCTGGAGGCTGCTTCCCAGGCAAAAGTGTCATGCCGGGCTTTCCTGCAGGCGGCATCCATTGATCTGAAGAAAGAGGAAGCCGGAATTCTGGAATTTTGCGAAGAAGAGGGCCTGCTTTATAAAACGTATTCTTCCGGGGAGCTTTCCGGTATAGAAGGGGAGTTCTCCTCTTCCTCCTTTGTAAAAGGGATTACAGGAACCGACAATGTGTGTGAGCGGGCAGCTCTGGCATCCGCGGGAGAAGGAGGCAGGCTGCTTTTAAAAAAATATGCGAAAAACGGCGTCACCGCAGCTTTCGCGGTGCGGGAATGGAGTGTGGATTTTGGAAAATAAGGTATATGTGGTAGGTATGGGACCAGGGGATGAAGGGCTCATGTGCCGGAAGGCAGATGAGACTCTGAAAAAATGTGATGTAGTGATCGGGTACACGGTGTATGTGGATCTGCTCCGGAACCGGTATCCGGGAAAGGAGTTTCTGACAACGCCTATGACCCAGGAGGCCAGGAGATGCCGGATGGCCTTTGAGGAGGCCAGGAAGGGAAAATCCGTGGCTATGGTGTGCAGCGGAGACGCGGGCGTATATGGAATGAGCGGACTGATTCTGGAGATCGGAGAGGAATATCCGGAGATCTCTGTGGAGGTGATTCCGGGGATTACAGCTGCTTTAAGCGGCGGAGCGCTTCTTGGGGCGCCTCTGACCCACGACTTCGCGGTTATCAGTCTCAGCGACCGTCTGACTCCCTGGGAAACTATAGAGAGCCGGCTTTTTCATGCGGCCAGCGCGGATTTTGCCATCTGTCTCTATAATCCTGCCAGCAAGGGACGCCCGGAACATCTGAAGCGGGCCTGCCAGATTCTGAAAAAGGTGCTTCCGGAGGATCGGATCTGCGGTACAGTGGAAAATATCGGCAGAGAAGGGGAGAGTATGAGAATCTGCACACTGAGGGAGCTTGAGGACGCGGAGGTAAATATGTTTACTACGGTGTTCATCGGGAATTCTGCCACAAAGGAAATGGGAGGACGCATGGTAACTCCCAGAGGATACAGAATATGAAAAAATTTTTGATTTTCGGAGGGACCCTGGAGGGCCGAAGTCTATCAGAATGGATGAGCTGTATGGAGTGGCCGCACACGGTATGCGTAGCCACAGAGTATGGGGAAGAGGTAATGGAGCCGGCCAAAGACGTTTCCGTCCACCAGGGCCGGATGAATGAGGAGGAAATGGTCCGGTTCCTTATTCATGGAAAGTACACGGCAGTGGCGGACGCTACCCATCCCTACGCGGTGGAAGTATCGAAAAATATCCGGAAGGCCTGCGAGAGGGCGAAGATCCCTTATATCCGTCTTTTGCGGGACGGCCAGGAGAAGGAACAAGAAAGAGAGAAAGAGAATCTGGTTTACGTGGAGGATTCAAAAGAGGCGGCGAAATGGCTGGAAGGAAGGCAGGGAAAGATTTTCCTGACCACCGGCAGTAAGGAGCTGCCTGTTTATGTAGAGGGACTGTCAGATCCCTCCAGGATCTTTGCCCGGGTATTGCCTTCTGCCAAGGTGGTAGAGGGCTGCAGAGAACTTGGCCTGGAAGGAAAACAAATCTGCGCCATGCAGGGGCCCTTTTCCATGGAAATGAACCAGGCTATGCTTCGCCAGACAGGGGCGTCTTATCTGGTGACAAAGGATACAGGAAAAACAGGAGGCTTTCCGGAAAAGCTTCAGGCAGCCAGGAATCTGGGAATCCAGGTTATCGTGATTCAAAGACCCGCCGAGGAGGGCGCTTCCCTGGAAGCGGTGCAGAAGGAACTTGAGAGACTTTGGCAGCAGCCCTCCTGTGAAGAAGAAAAAGAGACAGAAAGAGAAACCCGGCCGACACTGCGTCGGAGAATCAGCTGCATCGGTATCGGTATGGGAGATTTCGGAACCCTTACCCTGCAGGCAAGAGAAGAGATTCTGAAGGCACAGATCCTCTTTGGGGCTCAGCGGATGGTGAAGGCGGCGGGAAGTCTTCTGGAGAGGGAGAACCAGGAAGCTGTGCTGGTTCCTGAGTACCGGGGGGAAAAGATCCGGGAGTATCTGATGTCTCATCCGGAATTTGAGAGAGTCGCCATCCTCTTTTCAGGAGATGTGGGGTTCTACAGCGGGGCCCGGGGAATCCGGGAGCTTTTTCCGGAGGATCAGGTGGAGTATATCTGCGGAATTTCTTCCGTAGTATATTTTGCTTCCAGAATTCCTACCTCCTGGCAGGACGCGAAATTATACAGCATTCATGGAAAGGCGGGAAATGTAATCGGACAGATTCAGCGCTGGCCCAAAGTATTTCTTCTGGTAAGCGGCCCTGAGGATGTGGAGCGGGTCTGCCGGGAACTGGAGGATTTTCAGATGGATGTCCGGGTGACGGTAGGAAGCAATCTTGCCTATCCTCAGGAGCAGATCCGCAGGGGGAATCCGGGAGATTTTCTGCCCTGCAAAACCAGAGGCCTTCATATTATGCTGCTGGAGAACACAAATGTACGGAAATGCTGGATGCCGGGGCTGCCGGATGAAGCCTTTCACAGAGGAAGAGTTCCCATGACAAAAGAGGAGATACGGATCCTTTCGGTGTCAAAGCTTAAGCTGGAGCCGGATTCAGTGGTCTATGACGTGGGAGCCGGAACAGGTTCTGTCTCAGTAGAGTGCGCCCTCCTCTGCCCGGAGGGGCAGGTGTATGCCATAGAGAGAAATCCGGAAGGGATCCAGTTAATCGAAGAGAATGCGAAGCTGCACAGAACGGCGAATCTGACTGCCGTACAGGGGACGGCTCCGGAGGCCCTTGCGGGGCTGCCATCTCCCACTCACGCTTTTATCGGAGGGAGCTCCGGAAATCTGAAAGAGATTCTTTCCTGTCTGCGGGAAAAGAATCCGGAGATCCGGATCGTGATGAATATGATTACCCTGGAAAGTGTCGGGGAGGCTGTGACTCTTTTAAAGGAAATGGGGATTCAGGAAGAGGAAATCTTCCAGGTCAGCGCTTCCAGAGCCAGAAAAGCAGGACGGTACCATCTGATGACGGCGCTGAATCCTGTGTATGTGGTTGCCTTCGGAGGCAAGAGGGAAAAGAGAGGGGAAAGCGCATGCGCCTGCCAAGACTGATGCTGGCCGCTCCTGGAAGCGGCAGCGGAAAAACCATGATTACCTGCGGGCTTCTTAAGGCTTTTATGGAGAGAGGACTCTGTCCGGCTGCCTTTAAGTGCGGACCTGATTTTATTGATCCCATGTTTCACCGGAAGATCATCGGAGCTCCTTCCAGGAATTTGGATCCTTTTTTTACAGATGAGAGTACCACCCGGTATCTTTTTGCATCCCACGCAAAAGATAAAGGGATTTCTGTTATGGAAGGGGTTATGGGTTATTTTGACGGTCTGGGAGGAACGAGACCCCGGGCTTCTTCCTACGATCTGGCCTGCGTGACAGATACCCCGGTGATTCTGCTTCTGAATGCCAGGGGCATGAGTCTTTCTGTGGTTCCATGGATTCAGGGATTTGCGGATTATCAGAAAAAGCTGGGACCAGAAAAAATTCGGGGAGTGATCTTAAACCAGACAACGGCTATGACCTATCAGATGCTGAAGCCTGTAATTGAGAGGGAGACCGGGATAAAAGCCTGCGGTTATGTACCGAGGCTTCCGGACTGCCGGATCGAAAGCCGCCATCTTGGTCTGGTGACGCCGGATGAAATAGAGGGACTTAAAGAGCGCCTGACAAGGCTGGCCAGGGTCCTGGAGGAGACTCTTGAAATGGAGTCTATCCTTTCGATAGCAGAGGAGGCGCCGGATTATACAGAAGAAGATGAGAAAATACCGAAGGCAGCAGAAGGAGCTTTAAAGCAGGCAAAAGAGACGGGGCTGCATCCGAAAATCGCGGTGGCAGTGGATGAGGCATTCTGTTTTTACTATGAAGATAATCTGGAGCTTCTTAGAAAGATGGGGGCAGAGCTTTTGGAATTTTCACCTCTGAGAGACCAGCGACTGCCGGAAGGGATTTCCGGACTTCTTCTGGGAGGAGGATATCCGGAGCTGCATGTGAAGCAGCTCAGTGACAATACGGAACTGCGAAGACAGATCCGGAAGGCACTGCAGGGAGGACTTCCCTGTCTGGCAGAATGTGGGGGGTTTATGTACCTCCATGAGAAAATGGAAGATATGGAAGGACGAGAATATCCTATGACGGGAGCCATACCGGGAAGGACCTACGGCACAGGGCGTCTTTCCAGATTCGGATATATTACCTTAAACCCGGAGCCGGAGAAAGGACAGCAGCTTCTGCTTCCGGGAGAGGAAATAAAAGCCCATGAGTTTCACTACTTTGACAGTGAAAATCCCGGAGAGGCTTACTGCGCAAGAAAGCCTGCGGGCAAAAGAAACTGGAAATGCATCCACGGAAATAAGGCATCGGCGGCAGGTTACCCGCATTTGTATTACTGGTCGAATCCCGCCTTTGCCCTGCGGTTTTTGGAACAGGCGGCTTTGTACGCTGAAAAAGAGGAAAGAACCCCTGTCTGAATTGCTGTCACTTTACAAAATGAGGAGATGGAACAATGAAACAGATTACCTTAGAAGAAGCAATAAAAGGAATCGTACCGGCGGACCAGGAGGCCTGCAGGATCGCAAAGAAGAGATGGGACAGCATTGCAAAGCCATTGTACAGTCTTGGCTGGATGGAGGATGCGGTAGCCAGAATCGCAGGGGCTCAGCACACCAGTCAGATCTGTACGGAGAAAAAGATTCTGGTGCCTCTGTGTGCGGATAATGGGATTGTAGAAGAAGGAGTTACCCAGACGGGGCAGGATGTGACGGCTATTGTGGCGGAAAATTTCCTGGATGCCAAGTCCTGCGCTGCCATTATCTGCCATCAGTCAGGCGCCGATATCTTTCCGGTAGATATCGGAATGGCAGTGGATACCCCCAGGGTGGAGAAGAGAAAAGTAGCTTACGGGACAAAGAACTTTGCCAAGGAGAAAGCCATGACGAGAGAGCAGGCGGTTCAGGCTTTGGAGACAGGCATCAACCTGGTGGGAGAACTGAAAGAAAAGGGATATTCTCTGATTGCTACCGGTGAAATGGGAATTGGAAATACTACCACCTCCAGCGCTGTGGGAGCTTCTCTTTTAAAACTTCCGGCAGAACAGATGACAGGGCGGGGAGCAGGACTTTCCGATGAGGGGCTGCGCAGGAAAATGCAGGTCATTCAGGATGCCATGGTTCGGTGGAATCTGACGGAGCAGGAGCCTTTGGAGATCCTTTCCTGCGTAGGCGGTTTTGATCTGGGAGGCATGGCAGGCATGTTCCTTGGAGGCGCTTATTTTCATGTTCCCATTCTCATTGACGGCTTTATTTCCTCTGTAGCGGCCCTCCTGGCAGTGCGGATGTGTCCGGAAGCGAAAGGATATATGCTGGCTACCCACGTGTCTAAGGAGTTTGCTTCCAGAAGAGTGCTGGAAGAGCTGGGACTTCCCTGGATGATTGACGGAGGACTCTGTCTTGGAGAGGGCAGCGGGGCTGCGGCTGTGTTTCATCTTATTGAGATGGCGAACGTGATTTATCAGGAGATGAGTACTTTTGAGCAGATTCATGTGGAGGCATATCAGCCTTTTTCCTGATAAAACCCAGAATGTATGCTCTATGGATTTTCTGGGGTCATGAACAGCAAAAATCAGGGCGCGGCTTTGCGTTGGCCGCGCCCTGTCAGTTGTGATTCGTATTAAAAGCATGTCAGTCTTCCCGGCAAAAGATAGTGAAATTTATGCTTTCACCTCATTGGGAGAGCTCTCACCCTTCTCAAAGGTAATGGCATTCTCAAAGGTCGTCTTGCTGATGGCCTCCAGCGCTTCGCTGGTGAAAAAGCCCTGATGGGAAGTGATGATCACATTGGGGAAGGAGAGGAGTCTGGCTGTGGTGGAATGCTCCAGAATCTCATCGGAACGGTTCTCAAATACATTGGCAGTCTCTTCCTCATAAACGTCAAGTCCTACCGCGAAGAACTTTCTGGCGCGGATTCCCTCAATCAGATCGTTGGTATCTACCAGGCCGCCTCTTGAGGTGTTGACCAGAATCACGCCGTCTTTCATTTTCTGAATGGTTTCCCTGCAGATCAGATGATAAGTGTTGTCCAGAAGGGGGCAGTGCAGGGAAATCAAGTCGCTGCTTTCCAGAAGCTCGTCCAGGGATACATAGGTGGCAAAGTCAAGATCCGGATTCTGGTATACATCGTAGGCCAGCACCTTCATGCCGAAGCCCCGGCAGATTTTAGCCATGGCGGCGCCGATCTTACCGGTACCTACGATGCCGGCTGTCTTTCCGTGAAAATTAATGCCCATCAGTCCGGCGAGACTGAAATCATTCTCACGAACACGGATATAGGATTTGTGGACATGACGGTTCGCGGCCAGAGCCAGCATCATGGCGTGTTCCGCAACGGCCTCCGGAGAATAGCCGGGCACGCGCATAACGGTAATTCCGTATTTCTTCGCAGCATCCAGATCTACGTTATTAAAGCCGGCACAGCGCATCAGAACCAGTCTGACCCCTTCCTCGCTCAGAGTTTTTAAAGTTTTTTCGCACACGTTGGAATTCACAAAACCACATACAGCGTCATATCCTTTAGCTGTTACACAGGAATGCGGACCCAGATCCATTTTCAGAAAATCAATCTCAATATCCGGATAGTTTGCAGCCTGCTTTGTAAAGGATTCTTTGTCGTAGCTTTTTGTGTCGTAAAATAAAATTTTCATACAGTATCCCTCCTGGATAAAATAGAATAGTATTTCTTACCTTTGTTTATAGCATAATCTGTCTTTTGAAACAAGTCTCCAAAGATTGATAATTTTATAACATGCTTTTCAAAGCACGTCAAGTAAAAAATGAGAAAAGTGAAGGAAAAAAGCATGATAGAATTGTGAAAAGCGAACAAAAAGAATGATGAAATTCATGGATAGTGCAGTGACTGAAAATAAAAAATGATAAAAAATTAACAATAAAAAGCACCGGAAGGCTTGTCAAATGAAAAAATTTCCGGTATGATAGACCAAAATTGAAAATTCGCGGCAGATTTTTTACTGAAATTTGCTTTTTAGACTGTCAGAAAGGAGTCCGTTATGATTATAAAAAAACCGGAAATCGAAATTCTCAGTGAAACCTCCTATGAGGAGCTTCTGAAAAAGGTGGAGCGGGCAGGAAGGGTCTGCTATAAGAGTGAGGAGAACATAAAAGAGGGTTCGGCGGAAACCTTCATCCGAGGCATTCTGAAGAGAGGTCACGAGTCTGTGGTAGAGCATGGAAGCATCACAGTGCGGATTGTCTGTGACCGGGGCGTGACCCATGAGATCGTGCGCCACAGAATTGCCAGCTACAGCCAGGAGAGCACCCGCTACTGCAATTACGCCAATGAGAAATTTGGAAGTCAGATTACCTGCATCGACCTGGCCAGCGGCTTTCAGTATGACTTAAACGACGAGAAGGACCGGAGAAAATATGAGATCTGGAAGAAAGCTATGGAAGAGGCAGAGCGCTATTATTTTGAGCTGCTGGAGGCAGGAGCCAGGCCGGAGGAAGCCCGAAGCATTCTGCCGAATTCCCTGAAAACGGAAATCGTTGTGACCATGGATATCCGGGAGTGGCGTCATTTTATCCGGCTGCGGGGCGGTCATGCCGCGCATCCGCAGATCCGGGAAATTACAAAAATGATTCTGGAGGAATTTTCCAGACGGTACCCTGTGTTTTTTGGCGATCTCAAAATAGAAGAATAGAAACGCTAACCGAAACGTTTTTTATAGAGCCTTTCCAGCGCTCCGATAAGGGCGTACAGCCCCATTGCCATGATGCACAGGATCACAATGGACATCAGCACCCAGTCCAGTTTAAACACCTGGCTCCCGTAGATGATCAGATATCCCAGGCCCTGCCTGGCACCGATGAATTCTCCGATGACTACGCCCACCAGGCAGAGGCCGATGTTGACCTTCATAATGCTGATCAGCAGGGGAACGGTTCCGGGAAGCACCACCTTAAAAAGCGCGTCTCTCCTGGTTCCCTGCAGGGTGCGGATCAGCTTGATCTGATCCGGATCCGTCTCTGTGAAGCCGGTATACAGGTTTAGAATGGTCCCGAAGATGGCTACGGAGATTCCGGCTACAATGATGGATTTCATATTGGCGCCCAGCCACACGATCAGGAGGGGAGCCAGGGCGGACTTTGGAAGACTGTTTAAAACCACAAGATAGGGCTCCAGAATTTCTGAGAGCTCTTTCCTGTACCAGAGCAGGACGGCTAAGCCGGTGCCGGCAATTACCACGATTCCAAAGCTTGCCAGGGTTTCCAAAAGGGTGACGCCTGTGTGGAGAAGGATGCTTCTGTCTTCCCACATAGAGAGAAAGGTTACGGCAATGCGGGAGGGACTGCTGAAGATAAAATCGTCGATCCATCCCAGTCTGGCAGCTGTCTCCCAAAGTACGAGGAAAAGAACGAAAATCAGGATCCGCAGGATACGGATGCGAAGCTGACGGCGGGCCAGCTTTTTCAGATAAGCAGACTGGGAATCCGGCAGGTTCTCATGTCTTTTCATGTGTCATTCAGCTCCTTCCATAATAAGTTAAAATAATCCCTGAATTCCGGCGCGCTCCTTCTCTCAAAAGGCGAAAGCTCCGGCTGTTCAAAGCGCAGGGGCAGGATCCTGCGGATCTTGGCAGGTCTTTTCGACAGGACGATGACCCGGTCTGCCACGCTGACGGCTTCCGAGAGATCGTGAGTGACCAGGATGGCCGTTTTCTTCCGGGCCCGGAGGATACCGGTTACGTCGTCGCATACAGACAGGCGCGTCTGAAAGTCCAGGGCGGAGAAGGGTTCATCCAGAAGCAGGAGGGAAGGGTTTAAAGCCAGGGTCCGGATCAGGGCGGCCCTTTGGCGCATTCCGCCGGAGAGCTCACTGGGTCTGGCATTCCGGAAACGCCAAAGCCCGTAATCTTTCATCATTTTTTCAATGTTTTCTCTGGATTCTTTTGTCAGGCGGTGCTGGATCTCCAGGCCCAGAATTACATTGCGATAGACGGTTCTCCACTCAAAGAGAAGATCTTTTTGAAGCATATAGCCGATCTTCCCTTTCTGGCTCTGGGGGCTGCTTCCATTCAGAAGGATGCTTCCCTTTTCCGGGGTGAGAAGTCCTGCAATTAAAGAAAGCAGCGTGGATTTACCACAGCCGCTGGGACCGATCACAGCAATAAATTCACCTTCCTGTACCTGAAAAGAAATATCGGATAAAGCATACGTTTCACCGCTTTTGCTGTGATATGCGTACGTCACATAATTTAATTCAAGTATGGGTGTCACATTCTGCCTCCTTTGGCGGGATTTCTGCTGTTTGGGACAGCAAAGAGTTATTACATTATATGACGGTAACCCCCAGGGGTTACCGGGAAGGATAAGAAGAAAGGGACAGAAATGCCGCAGAATAAAAGAAATTATCAAAAAGAACTGGAACAGATTCTGAAGAAGGAACAGGAAAGAAAACCAAGGCTTCTCCTGCACAGCTGCTGCGCTCCCTGCAGCAGCTACGTTCTGGAGTATCTGTCCGCGTATTTTCAGATAACGGTGCTCTACTATAATCCCAATATCTATCCGGAAGAAGAGTACTGGAAACGGAAGGATGAGCAGAAACGCCTGACAAAGGAGCTGACTGCGGAGAATCCAGTTAAGTTTATGGAGGCTTCCTATTGCCCGGATGAGTTTTACGGCGCGGTAAAGGGACTGGAACAGATTCCGGAGGGAGGAGAGAGATGCCGCGCCTGCTTTTCCCTGCGGCTGAAATACACGGCCAGGCAGGGGGCTAAAGAAAAGTTTGACTATTTTACGACGACTCTTACCATCAGTCCTTTGAAGAATGCCCAGGTTATCAATGCCATTGGAAAGGCTGCCGGAGAAGAATATGGAATTGCATGGCTTCCTTCTGATTTTAAGAAGAAAGACGGCTACAAACGTTCCATTGAGCTTTCAAAAGAATACGGGCTTTACCGTCAGGATTACTGCGGCTGTGTTTTTTCCAAAAAGGAAAGGGAGAAATTTCTTGCAAGGGAAAAATCCTTGTGATAAACTTGGAAAAGTGAATGTGAGTCTTGAAGCTGAATTTTAAATATAGAAAAGAGGGATAAAGATGGCTCAGTTATGGGGCGGACGTTTTACGAAGGAGACAGATCAGAAGGTATATGACTTTAACGCTTCCATATCTTTTGACAAGAGACTTTACCGTCAGGATATACAGGGCAGCATGGCGCATGTGAAAATGCTGGCAAGCCAGAAAATTCTTACAGAAGAGGAGAGAGATCAGATTCTGGGGGGACTTGCATCCATCCTGGAGGATGTGGAAAACGGAAAACTGGAGATTTCTTCCCGGTATGAGGATATTCACAGCTTTGTGGAGGCAAATCTGATCCAGAGAGTCGGGGAAGCGGGGAAAAAGCTTCATACAGGACGCAGCCGGAACGACCAGGTGGCCTTGGATATGCGTCTCTACATCCGGGATGAGGTAAAGATGACAGACGGGCTGCTTAAAAGGCTGCTGGAGGTTCTTCTGAACATCATGGAGAAACATACGGATACGTACATGCCCGGCTTTACTCACCTTCAGAAGGCCCAGCCAGTGACGCTGGCCCATCATATCGGCGCTTATTTTGAGATGTTCCGCCGTGACAGAGAGCGTCTTGCGGATCTTTACAGGAGGATGAATTACTGCCCCCTGGGAGCGGGAGCGCTGGCAGGGACCACCTATCCTCTGGACCGGGATTTGACAGCGGAGCTTCTTGGCTTTTTCGCTCCCACCAGAAACAGCATGGATTCTGTGTCAGATCGGGATTATGTAGTGGACTATCTGTCGTCCCTTTCACTGATCATGATGCATTTAAGCCGGTTTTCCGAGGAGATTATCCTTTGGAATTCCAACGAGTACCAGTTTTTGGAGCTGGATGACGCGTACAGCACAGGAAGCAGTATTATGCCTCAGAAGAAGAATCCGGATATCGCGGAGCTGGTAAGGGGAAAAACTGGCCGGGTATACGGCGCCCTGATGGGGCTGCTGACGACTATGAAGGGTCTGCCACTGGCATACAATAAAGATATGCAGGAGGATAAGGAAGGGGTCTTCGATGCCATAGATACGGTGCAGAATTGCCTGGAGCTTTTTACCGGCATGATGGACACGGTGGTATTCCATCCTGAGATCATGGAAGCTTCCGCCAAAAGAGGCTTCACCAACGCCACGGATGTGGCGGATTATCTGGTCAATAAAGGGGTTCCCTTCAGAGATGCCCACGGGATCTCTGGAAGGCTTGTGTTAAAGTGCATCGAAAAGGAGATCGCGCTGGATGATCTGACCCTGGAGGAATTCCGGGATGAGAGCCCTGTCTTTGATTCGGATATATACGAGGCCATCAGTATGAAAAACTGTGTGGACAAGCGGCTGACCGCAGGGGCTCCGGGAAAAAAGGCCATGGAGGAAGAGATTCGGGAGAGCCGCGGGTATTTAGAAAAAACGGGACTTTTTTCTTGACAATCCGGGAAAAGAAGTGTAGTTTATAGAAATACAAATGTACGTCCTATAAAAACAAACGAGGAGAATGAGAAAATGGATCAGAAATTAAAAGTCGGTATTTTAGGCGCCACAGGCATGGTAGGGCAGCGTTTTATTTCACTTTTGGAAAACCATCCCTGGTTTGAAGTGGTTACAGTGGCGGCAAGTCCCAGGAGCGCGGGAAAGACGTATGAGGAGGCCGTGGGAGGCAGATGGAAAATGCAGACTTCCATGCCGGAGAAGGTTAAAAAGCTGGTGGTTATGAATGTAAACGAGGTCGAGAAGGTTGCCTCCGGCGTGGATTTTGTCTTTTCCGCTGTAGATATGACGAAGGAAGAGATCCGGCAGATCGAGGATGCCTACGCGAAAACCGAGACGCCGGTAGTGTCCAACAACAGCGCCCACCGCTGGACGCCGGATGTTCCCATGGTGGTGCCGGAGATCAATGCGGAACACTTTGCTGTCATTGAGCATCAGCGGAAGCGTCTGGGAACGGAAAGAGGATTCGTGGCTGTCAAGCCAAACTGCTCGATTCAGAGCTACGCTCCGGTGCTTACGGCGTGGAAGGAATATGAGCCTTATGAGGTGGTGGCTACTACGTATCAGGCGATCTCGGGGGCAGGCAAGACTTTTAAAGACTGGCCCGAGATGGAGGGTAATATTATTCCCTATATCGGCGGGGAAGAAGAAAAAAGTGAAAAGGAGCCTCTGAGGCTTTGGGGAACCATTGAAAACGGCGAGATTGTTCCGGCAAAATCTCCGGTGATCACCTGCCAGTGCATCCGGGTGCCGGTTCTCAACGGACATACGGCGGCTGTGTTTGTGAAATTCAGAAAGAAGCCCTCCAAGGAAGAGCTGATTGAGAAGCTGAATGCTTTCCGGGGACTGCCTCAGGAGATGAACCTGCCCAGCGCGCCGAAGCAGTTTATCCGTTATCTGGAGGAGGATAACCGTCCCCAGGTAACTTTGGATGTGGATTATGAGAATGGAATGGGCGTTACCGTGGGACGTCTCAGAGAAGATACGGTATACGATTACAAATTTGTGGGCCTTTCCCACAATACAGTCCGGGGTGCGGCAGGAGGCGCGATTCTGTGTGCGGAAGCTTTGAAAGCCCTGGGTTACATTGCCGCAAAATGAAAGAAGAATCCTTCACAGGTTGAGGAAGGGTGATAACAGGCAGAGGGGGGTGTTTCAGGAATCCTGCGATACCCCCTCTGTTGCTGTGTACTTTGCGGTATCAGAAAAGTCTTAGGAGGATGGATGGCGAAGTCTTTATTTATAGCGGAGAAACCCAGTGTGGCCCAGGAGTTCGCGAAGGCCCTGAAGGAGAAGATGAGACGGGGAGACGGATATCTGGAATCGGACTCCTACGTGGTCACCTGGTGCGTGGGACATCTGGTGACCATGAGTTATCCGGAAGTCTATGACGAAAAATACAAGCGGTGGAGTCTGGCTGCCCTTCCCTTTCTCCCGGAAACATTTCTTTATGAAGTCATTCCGGGAGTCAGGAAGCAGTATACTATAGTAAGCGGTCTTCTGAATCGGAAGGATGTGGAGACGATCTACGTCTGTACCGATTCAGGAAGGGAAGGAGAGTATATTTACAGACTGGTGGAACAGATGGCCGGAGTGAAAGGAAAACGCCGGCTGCGGGTCTGGATTGATTCCCAGACGGAGGAAGAAATCCTCCGGGGAATCCGGGAGGCAAAGGATCTTTCCTGCTATGATAACCTCTGCTCAGCCGCCTATCTGCGGGCCAAGGAAGACTATCTGATGGGAATCAATTTTTCCAGGCTGCTGACACTGAAGTACGGAAACGCCATTTCAAACTACCTGGGAACGAAGTATTCCGTTGTGTCTGTGGGGCGGGTGATGACCTGCGTGCTGGGAATGATTGTCCGGCGGGAGCGGGAGATCCGGCAGTTTGTGAAAACACCCTTTTACAGAGTCCTTCAGGTAATACAGCCCCAGGGACGGAAACTCTCCGGAGAGTTCCGTGCCGTGGAGGGCTCAAAGTACTATCGCTCACCGAAGCTGTATAAAGAAAACGGATTTAAAGAAAAAAAGGATGCCCAGGCTCTGATTGGAGAGCTTATGAAAGAGGCTCCGGTCAAAACAACGGTGGAATCCATAGAGCGAAAGACAGAGAAGAAGAATCCGCCTCTTCTGTATAACCTGGCGGAGCTTCAGAATGAGTGCTCCAGAATGTTTAAAATCAGCCCGGATGAAACCTTAAGAATCGTACAGGAGCTGTATGAAAAGAAGCTGGTCACTTATCCCAGGACGGACGCCAGAGTGCTGTCCACCGCAGTGGCGAAAGAGATCCGCAAGAATCTCGCCGGCCTTCAGAGCTTTGAGCCGGCCTCCGTTTTCGCGAAGGAAATTCTTGAGCAGGGCGAATACGGAAAGATTGTGAAGAGCCGGTATGTAAATGACAAGCAGATTACAGATCACTATGCCATTATTCCCACCGGCCAGGGGCTGTCCGCTCTGAAGACCCTAAAAGGCAATGCTTTCGGCGTGTACGCGGCTATTGTGCGCCGGTTCCTGAGCATTTTTTATCCTCCAGCCCAGTTCCGGAAGGTGAGCATGGTGACCTCCATGGGACAGGAGAGATTTTTTTATTCCTTTAAGGTGCTGATCTCGGAAGGATATTTTAAGGTGGCCGGGAATCCGTATGAAAAGAAGCGGCAAGAAAAGGAAGGCCAGGAAAAAGAAGGCCAAGTAAAAGAAGGAGGCCAGGAGGCGGAAGAGATTTCCATGGACGCGGAAAGTCTAGAATTCCTGAATACGCTCAAAAAGGGGATGGAGCTTTCCGTGGAGCGTATGGAAATCAAAGAAGGGGAGACCTCCCCGCCCAAGCGCTACAACTCCGGTTCCATGATCCTGGCTATGGAAAACGCGGGACAGCTGATTGAGGATGAAGAGCTGCGGGCGCAGATTAAGAGCTGCGGCATCGGCACCAGCGCCACCCGGGCGGAGATTCTTAAAAAGCTGGTAAATAATAAATATGTGGCTTTAAACAAAAAGACACAGATTCTGACCCCAACCCTTCTGGGGGAGATGATCTATGACGTAGTGTTTTATTCCATCCGTTCCCTGCTGAACCCGGAGCTGACCGCAAGCTGGGAGAAGGGGCTGAATTATGTGGCGAATGGAGAGATTACAGATAAAGAATATATGGAAAAGCTTACGGGTTTTGTACGTTCCAGAACTGAGGGCGTACTGGCTCTGAACAACCAGTACGGCATGCGGCCTCTTTTTGACGAGGCGGCTAAGTACTATCGGCGGGACGCAAAGTCCGGGAAGAAGAAGGAGTAGCTGTCCAGACAGACATAGCCGCCTGATGGAAAGGCGGCGAAGGAATGGGCAGGCAGCAGGAAAGGAGAAAAAATGAAGCAGTGTGCAATCCGAAATCTTTTTAATTTAGAGGAAACTATAGCAGCGGATCTGTTCCAGGGACTTGTCTATCCCTGGGAGGCGCTCCCCAGGATCGGCAGTTTCATTCTGGAGCTTGGGGAAGGGCTGGATCCGGAAGAATACGAAAAAAGAGGGGAGAATGTATGGATCGCCAGATCGGCCAAGGTAGCTCCCACCGCCTTTATCGCAGGGCCGGCAATTATCGGGAAAAACGCGGAAGTGCGCCACTGCGCCTTCATCCGGGGAAACGCTTTGGTGGGAGAAGGGGCTGTGGTGGGAAATTCCACTGAGCTGAAGAATGTGGTTCTGTTTAACAAGGTACAGGTTCCTCACTACAATTACGTAGGGGATTCCATCCTGGGGTATAAGGCCCATATGGGAGCAGGCTCCATCACTTCCAATGTAAAATCCGACAAAAAGCTGGTAGTGGTAAAGGATGGACAGGAGAAGATTGAAACCGGCTTGAAGAAATTCGGTGCCATGCTGGGTGATGAAGTGGAAGTGGGCTGCGGTTCTGTGCTGAACCCCGGTTCTGTGATCGGAAGATGGACCAACATCTATCCCCTGTCTTCCGTCAGAGGCGTGGTTCCTGAAAGGTCTATCTATAAGAAGCAGGGCGAGATTGTAAAGAAAAGAGAAGAGATATAAAGACAGATACGGGAGGGAAACATGGAAAAGGGCAATACGTATGATGCAAGCAGTATTTCTGTACTGGAGGGGCTGGAAGCAGTCCGGAAGCGTCCTGGAATGTACATTGGAAGTGTGTCCCGGAAAGGATTAAATCATCTGATTTATGAGATTGTAGACAATGCGGTGGATGAGCATCTGGCCGGCTACTGCAGTGAGATACAGGTTTATCTGGAGCAGGACGGCTCTGCCACTGTGGAGGATAACGGTCGGGGAATTCCGGTAGGGATGCACGAAAAGGGAGTTTCTGCAGAACGGCTGGTCTTTACGACGCTGCATGCGGGAGGAAAATTTGACAGCTCCGTCTATAAGACCAGCGGAGGGCTTCACGGAGTGGGCTCTTCTGTGGTAAACGCCTTGTCGTCCTGGCTGGATGTTCAGGTTATGCGGGATGGGAAAATTCATCATGACCGGTATGAGAGAGGAGTGCCTGTTCTTCCACTGGAGCAGGGACTTCTTCCTGTAATCGGGAAGACGAAGAAAACAGGTACCCGGATCCAGTTCCTTCCGGACCCGGAGATTTTTGAGAAAACCAGGTTTTCGGCTACAGAGCTGAAGAGCCGGCTTCATGAGACGGCTTACCTGAACCCAGAGCTTAAAATTTATTTTGAGGATCGGCGGGGAGAGGAGACGGAGAAAATCGTCTACTGTGAACCGGAGGGCATCATCGGCTTTGTGAAGGAGCTGAATCAGGAGGATGAGCCGGTAGGGGAACCCGTTTACTTTAAAGGAGAATCTGAGGGTATCGCGGTGGAGGTCGCTTTCCAGTATGTGAACGAGTTTCACGAGAATGTTCTGGGCTTCTGCAACAATATTTACAATGCGGAGGGAGGCACCCATCTCACAGGATTTAAGACAACTTTTACCACTGTAATGAATTCCTATGCCAGGCAGCTGGGAATTCTGAAGGAGAAGGATCCAAATTTTACAGGGGCTGATATCCGAAACGGCATGACG
>DVGK01000060.1 GCA_018712785.1 Candidatus Choladousia intestinavium
CATTCGTTCCCAGTCGCTGAAGAGACTGATCCGCCGGGTCCATTCGGAAGAGGCTGCCGCTCTCTGTTCCTGCAATGCATTTGCCGTTCCAGGGCTGAACCCGGACGACCTTTTCTCCGCAGGTCAGTGACCAAAGCTCCTTTCCGCTCCCGATGTCAAAAAGAAGCAGACGGCGGCCGCACCACAGAAGAAGGGTCTGCTGTTCCTTTTCCTCTATGACTGCCGTAAAGGGAAGCAATCCTCGGGAATCCTGCTCCTGCATCTGAAGAAGAAGCTCTTTCTCCCAGATAAGCTGTCCGGAATCGGGATCATAGCAGCTGATTTTCCCCTGTGTTTCAGAATCGTACAGGCTGGTCAGGGATTCATCCTGGCAGCCGAACACCACCGCCGCTTTATTTTCCAGAAAGCAGACCTCCTGACAGGGCATTTGCGCGTCCCTGATGATCCTCCGGGAATGATTCTTCAGATCGGCAAGGAGCAGCGCGCCGCTTTGCTTTTCTGTATCTTTATTGTAATAGAAGAGAGGAAGGGCCAGAGTGTGCCCGTCAGGACTGAATGCCATATCCCCGGCGTGCAGGACAGAGCTGCGGATTTCTTCTTTAAAATCGGAGGCCACAGGAATCAGCTCCGCGGTTTCACCGTCAGAGGTGCGGATGACCCGCAAAGAATCATCGGCGGTATCCTGAGAATATACGGCTTCCTCACACAAATCATACACAGCCAGAAATTCTCCGTTCCGGCTGACCTCCAAGACAGCTTCAGGAGATAACGGGTTGTCAAAGCGGGAGATCACCCGGGTTTCCTGAGTCTGAATATTCACAGAAGCAATACAGCTTTGTGAGGCCACAAGGATTTCCTCCTGGCTCAGAAAGAAGCAGCGAAGAAGAGTCCCTTCTATCCCGCGGCTGTTCCAGAAAGACGCGTCCCACTTCCGATGACAGCTTCCTGAAGAAACCTCCCACAGATAGACAGTACCCCCCAGATCCGCAGTCAGCAGATACGTGCCGTCAGGGCTGGTCTGCTCCATCCCGGCGGAGGACTGGTCCATGGAAAGCTGACGGTCCGCGCGCAGATACTGAGAGCCGGTGCTTTCCGCCTGCCAGCAGTACAGGGCCTGCGTCAAAACGGCCTCCGCTTCTGCCACACGGGGCCGGCTGTCATCCTCATCCCCCTTGGGAAGAGCTTCCAGAGCTACCAAAAGGGCCTTGACGCGGTCCCCCTGGTTCAGGAGCCCTGAGGCGACCTGAGCCAGGAATCTGGACTGCCGCACCAAAGCCTCCCGATAGTTTACATGGATTTGATACGCCTGCCATCCGGTATATCCGGCGATTATACCGAGAAAAATTACGGCGGCCGTCATAGAGCGGATCAGCCTGCGCATCCGGTACTCCTTCTGCCGCTGCCGAAGATCATCGTAACTGCAGCCAAGCATGGGAGCCAGCAGTCGGTAGATTTCTGTCTTCAGCTTCTTTTTTCGTTCTTTTTCCGTATCTCCCCGGATATCTGCCGCCAGACTTTCCACCATTTGAAGCTTCATGCTCCTGCCGTCATATTTCTCCTCCTGCCTAAGCTGTGGGGGAAATACCTCTGCAGGTTCTCCTTCGGCGACTATGGTAAGGATATGCTCTCTGCCGTGATTCTTCAGAAAAAGCTCAATCTCCCGTGCCACCCAAGGAGAAGAAGGGACGCCGGGACTCAGCACCAGAATCAGAAATTCAGAGTGGGCCAGGGCCTCTTTAAGATGCACTTCCATATCATTGCTGCTGGAAAGCTCTTCCCGATCCCGGAACACTCTGCCCAGCCGCTTCCTGCCGTCAGCGGGCCGCAGGCCTTTTGGGATCCGGTACCGTTCGATTTCTTTCTGGATTTGCTCCGCGGCATGGACGGCGGCCTCTTCATGGCAGTAGCTGATAAAAGCTGCGTAATCTGCCGCTGCGATTGCGCTTTTTTTCGGGGAAAGGGCCTGCTCCAGCCGCAGGGTATCCTTAAGCATTTCTTCGGCGCTCTGGTAACGGTCTTCCGGCTCTCTCTGCAGCGCCTTCTCCAGAATTTTATTTACAGATTCCACACGGCCGGAGGGACAGCCGATCTTTTTCGCCTGCCGATCATAAAAGTATCTTCCATTTACCACCAGCTCCAGGGCTCTGCTGTCCCAGGTCTTTCCTGTAAACAGCCGAAGCATGAGATACCCTGCCGAATACAGGTCGGAAGCCCTTGTCAGCCGCAGGGTTCCGTCATTTTTCCGTATACATTCCGGGGCGGCATAGCCGCTGGCGGTATACAGATTCCGGTCCGCGATGGGGGCTGTGGCGCCGTCCTCCCTGAGAGGCCTTGCCGAGCCGAAGTCAATCAGGGAGGCTTCCCCCAGAATACCTTTCTCCGGCTCGCTTCCCTTCATGAAAATATTGTTTTCCTGGATATCTCCGTGGAGAAAACCGTTCTCATGTACCTCCTTCAGAGAACGCAGCACCTGATTGACGGCGGAGATGCTCTGATACGCCGTAAGGCGGATTTTGCTTTTTGAAAGCAGATGACCAAGAGACAGGCCTTTTTCATCCAATCGCTCCATGATACTGTACAGATTATCCGCTTCTGCAAATGTCTTCCCATCCAGGGACAGGCGTTCTTTCTCCAGAATCTCCCATACAGGCACCAGGCGGAAGCCGCGGTTATAGATCTGGCCTGTGACTGCCTTCTCCCGGCGCATCATCTCTTTTGCGTACGCGTAAAGAGAAGAATCCCCTCCGTTAATTCTTCCGGATTCCTCTCTCATAAGGAGACCGCCCCGGACCAACGGGTAACACTCCTTCAGCACCACGCGCATTTCGTCCTCTCTCCAGCTCTCCCCGGCCCGCCGCAGCCGGACAGCCGGATAAAGGATACCGGAGCCTCCGAATCCCACCGGCTCTCCGGTAATCCGGAAGCGAATCCCCGCGTTTTCAAATTCCAGAATTGTTTCAGGCGGAAGCACGCTTCTTCCATCCGGCAGCTTCATCCATTCCATATACTCATTCCCCGATCCTTTCCAATGTTTTTCTTCCTTCTGCAGGATCTATCATAACCTGGAAGTTCAGTTTTTCTGTATTTTGCTTTTCCGCAAGTGCTGTATCTATTATACTTTGAAACCGGAGCTTTGTGGGAATGTTTTGGGGACAATATTCTACAGTGCCTTTATATTCTCCATGATTTGAGCCACGGCAAAGCACAGCATTTGGATGAATATGGAGAACTGGCGGGAATGACATTGCCAGCACCCAAAACAATGACGGAAAATCAGAGCATGGTTTGGGCCTAAAGCTGGTGACGCAGATCGTAAAAGCTTATCGGGGAACCATTTTTTTTGCCGGCAACGCTCCCCATGGGTTAAAGGTCATAATTGCTTTGCCGATCCAGCCATCTTATTTTTTTGAAAAAGAATAATCCCGGCAATCCGTCGGCCTGTCCTGGCTCTTAAAGAGTGCCTCAGCCAGCTGAAAAGATCAGATGTACTTAACTGCTGCGATGCTAATTGCTTAGATATGATACAAGTACATAGAGGGTTTTCACTCCGCAAAGCGTCTTGATACAAAGGCTTTCCGGGGACGATGGTGGCGGACGCTTTGGCCGGGAAAATCGACCTGATCATCACCAAGAGCGTAAGCCGCTTTGCCAGAAACACGGTGAACAGCCTTTCCATCATCCGGAAGCTGAAGGAGCACAACACGGAAGTCTATTTTGAGCAGGAAAACATCTGGACAGTCGATTCCAAAGAGGAACTGCTCATCACCATCATGTCGAGCCTTGCTCAAGAAGAAAGCCGCTCCATCGCTGACCGGGTGCAGGATATGATCAAGCAACGGGTTTCTCGTGTTTACCATGACAAGCGGCATGGAGATCGAAGCATAATGAAAAATAGCAGCGGACACTTCACTTTTTTGGGGCAAGGCGTCTTTTTATTGTAGAAATTTCGCCAATCTTATATTAAATACCTTGAAATTGGTTCAGATTTCCCCAAATATTTTAAGCCTTCCTAATGTATGCTTTTATTGATGGAACTGTTTTCATGGGGATAAGGCAGAGTTTTTTGCGGTCATGGGGAATTTGTACCAGAATACGCATGCCTATAAAAACATTCAGAGGGAGAAATGCTTTGGTATTAATTTTCACCCTATAAGCAGCTACGATAATCTGGCAGACACGATTCATCATAATGAATTAGATGATAATGAGTTTGATGTTGGTGGATTTACGTTTTATGATGGGAAAAAGATTCATGCGCCTATGATTCGGAAGGCTTTTGTCAATATGGAATGTACACTGAAGAATATTCAGGATTTAAGCGGTTTAGGAATTACCGCCATGATTATCGGACATGTGTGGCATGTCTCAGTGGAAAAGGAGCATGCGCAGGGATATAGTAAGCGTTATGGGAAAGACGGATTTATGATGCTGGTGCCAGCTCCACAGAATCTTATTACTGGTGAGCCAAATCAATCTGCATAGCTACACTGAATATAGAAAAGTATGATTGATAGTTAAAAGCATGTGTAATTAGGAAGGATGGTAATCATGACCAGTCTTATGCAAACCGATGAAAGGTATAAAAAATGGATATCAGATGTGTCAAAACGCTTCTGGTGTGGTATAAAAAAAGTTGACAGCTTATTCTCAAGGATTTCATAATAAAACCAAGAGAATAAGGAGGTATTCAAAGTGGCACGTAAATATGACCATG
>DVGK01000061.1 GCA_018712785.1 Candidatus Choladousia intestinavium
TATTCACAGTACCTTATCTTTGTCATATTCTCCCCTCGCTTTATCCCTTATTTTGGATCCGCCTGATTCTCCTCCCGCCTCTTTTCTTCTTTCGTCAGCGAAAGCAGATATCCGGCAGTCTGTTCCATTTCATCCCTGTTGATGCAGTAATAGGTTCTTTTGCCCTGCTTTCTGCAGGAAACAATTCCCGCTTCACACAAAAGCTTCATATGATGAGAAAGGGTGGACTGAGCAATCTCAAGAGATTCGAGGAGTTCAAGGCCGCACCGATCTTTTTCCCTGAGAAGCTCCAGAATCTGAATCCGGTTTTCATCTCCCAGCACTCTGAATATCTCAGCTCTGGGCCAGCCCTTCTTCTTGATTCTTCCTGGTCTTCCTCCTTTATTTTCATCCGGAATACCGTCCCTTTTTTCTGTTTTGCTTTCCGGCGCTGCCGGCGTTTCTTCCTGCTTTGCCTTCTCTTTTATTTCTTTTCTCTCCCGTTGTTCCCCGGAAGTCTCTTTTTTATGCTTTTTCTGCTTTCTGGCCGCTTTTTTCTGTTTCTCTTCCTTTTCTTTTTCTTTTAATCCGGCGGCTTTCTTTTTTTCTTTTTTCTTGTCCTTCAATGTGATTCCTCCTGTCTTTGCCGCTCTCCTTAGCAGCTACAGAACAAAGCTCCCCGGGCGTTTCCGGCGTTTTTCGGAAGAAGCTTTCCGGATCAGTCGTAAACAATCACAGGACTTCCTATAGAAATAGTCTCGTAAATCGTTTTTGCCTGTTCATAAGGAGTATTGACACAACCGTGGGACCCGTTCGTAAGGTAAATCGTTCCGCCGAAATAATACCGGTTCTGCATATCGTGAATCCCTACGTCTCCATTGAAGGGCATCCAGTAATCCACCGGCGATTCATATCCTTCACCCTCCAGAATCGTGTCCCGCATCTTTGCGTCAATCGCCCAGACGCCTCCTGAGGGAGTCGCGTCTCCCTTATTGGGATTTCCTGTAACTACAGGAGTATCTACTACTAAGTATCCATTCTCGTAACACCACATCCGCTGCTGGGAAATACAGATCTCCACGTATGTGTAACCGATATCGTCCGTATTCCTGCTCATAGCGGTATACAGATAAACCGGTTCTCGGGTATCCGTCACTCCGTCTCTGACCCCCTGGATCAGCGCTTCTGCCGTAGCCTCCTGATCCATGCACCATCCGTAATCCCCTCCTGACAGGGTAACCATGGTGCCCAGGGAAGTGTAAAATTCTCTCTCGCATCCAAACGTATCGTACTTTGCCGCAAGACTTTCCACATACTCCCGGATCTTTGTCTCGTCTACCGCGTAGGAGCCATCCTGGTTTTCTACAATCCACTGCTTGATGACCGACCCGTCCACCACTTCTTTCCGGTCGCCGAAGTCATACGTAATGCAGGCCCGGGTCAGCTCGTTTAATGCCTTCACATCCTGATTCAGCTTCTCATCATCCCGGTACACTGTGGGATTTCTGTAGCATCCTTCCTCTTCCAGAGAAATTTTTTCTTTTCCCTGATCCAGCGCCTGGGTCACCGTCTGAATCGTTTTTTCCTGATCCAGCGCAGTCCCCATTACTTCCGGAACCACCTCAAAACCCTGGAGCGTGTCGCCTAAATACGCGTTCTGAGGAGAGACTACCTGAGTGATATCAAAGCATTCCAGCTGAAGAAGAGCGGTCCTGGCGCTCTCTTTATTGTATGTAAAAGATACGGATTCCGTCCCTCTCCCTGGAAGAAGCATCATTACCGGCCACAGGTAAGCCCTCTGCTTCTCCAGCAGTCTGTCGATGCTTCCGTCATCTTTAAATTCCAGCTGAATCTGACCGGCCGAGATCTGCTCTGTTTTTCCTTCCCTTTCCTCCAGCTCCAGGGCATAGGAATCCAGCTTCTTTGAAATTTCCTCCTTGGCCTGAGAAAGAGTCATCTGTCCGCAGTCAATTCCGTATATGACTGTGCTGCCGTAAAAATGAAACGAGAAGTAAACAGCCGCCGCCGCGTAGGCAAGGCCCAGCGCTCCCAGGAAAAAGAAGAGTACTCTGCGCGTCCTCCTTCGCTTCCACTGGGACAGCCGCTGCTCCAGGGTGACTGGGCCGCCGGCCGCCTTTCTGCCGGTCGGCTTCTGTGTTCTTTTCCTTTCCGGATTCCGTCTTTTCCCTGACTCCGTGTATCTTCCAGACTCAGGCCTAAGCCTGCCGATCTTTCTTCCTTCCTCTTCTTCCATATCCTGCCCCCACAATTTCCACTAACTCCCCAAGATCCGCAATTTCAAAATCTGCCTTGGGCTCACTCTCCGCCGGCAGACCGTTTCTTAAAAACCAGCAGGTATCAATTCCCGCCTGCTCCCCGCCCCGTATATCCGAGCTTAAAGAATCCCCCACGATGATCGCCTCTTCCCTTTCAAATCCCGGAATTTTTTCAAAGACTCTCTGAAAATACTCTGGCTGGGGCTTCTGAAAGCCGATTTCCTCAGAAATAAAGAAATCCCTGAAATACGGCTCAAGTCCGCTCTCCTTCATCCTTCGTCTCTGCGTAAAACCGACGCCGTTTGTCACAAGATATAAGCTGCAGACCTCTGACAGCTTCCTGCACACATCCAACGCTCCGGGAATCGTATAGCTCCCTTCACTGAGGGCATTCTGATACGCTTCCTCAAAGCCGTCGAATGACCCTTCCAGCTTCATGGCCCGAAAGGTTTTCCTGAACCGCCGCTTTAGGATCTCCTGCTTGGAGATCTCCCCTCTCTCAAAGGCGTCCCACAGGCTGTGGTTGATTTGATCGTACGTCTGAAACAGCAGCGCGTCCGGCTCTATACCGTATCTGCGGAAGGTTCCGGTAAAGGCCTCCTGTTCTGACTTTTTAAAATCCAAAAGGGTTTCGTCCGCATCCATCAGCACAAATTTGTATCGCATACCGCTCCTCCTGAAGCTTTTCCCGAAAAACAGGGCATATATTTTCCTTAATTACAGGTAAAATTAATTATATACGATTTTTCTGACAATAGCAAGAAAGAGTCCTTCATAGAAATCATAACCACAGAATAAACACAATTTCTTCCCTGATTGTACACAGATTTCTCCTACACTATTTCTGTTAACCCGCCCATTTGGGCAGAATCGAATAAAAAAGCAAGGAGTGTGACGGCTTTGATTGAGGTAAATCACCTGGTAAAACGCTACGGAAACACATTGGCAGTGGACGATCTGTCCTTTACCGTGGAAGAGGGACAGATTTACGGCTTTCTGGGGCCAAACGGCGCCGGAAAAAGCACCACCATGAATATTATGACCGGATATATCGCCCCTACCTCCGGGGAGGTTTCCATCGACGGCCACAATATCCTGGAGGAACCGGAGGAAGCGCGGAAATGCATCGGCTATCTTCCCGAAATTCCGCCTCTCTATACAGATATGACGGTGGAAGAATATCTGGCCTTTGCCGCGGAGCTGAAAAAAATTCCAAAGGGCAAAATCCGCGGCATGATGGACGAAATCATGAATATTACCGGACTTCTGGAAATGCGTTCCAGGCTGATTCGGAACCTTTCGAAGGGATACCGGCAGCGTACCGGCCTGGCACAGGCCATTCTTGGATATCCGAAAATCATCATTCTGGATGAGCCCATGGTAGGACTGGATCCCAAGCAGATCATCGAAATCCGGGATCTGATCCGGGAGCTGGGGAAAAACCATACCGTAATTCTCAGCTCCCATATCCTCTCGGAGGTCAGCGCAGTCTGTGATCAGATTATGATTATCTCCCACGGGAAGCTGGCCGCCAATGACACGCCGGAAAATCTTGAAAAACTGATGGAGGGCTCCAATACGCTGAATCTTACAGTTAAGGGCGATGCTTTGTCTCTGCAGCGGATTTTAAAGCAGACGGAGGGAATTCTCTCCTGCTCTGTAACTTCCTCAGAAGAAAAAGAGGCCCTGGACGTCGTTATAAAGACAGAAACCGGCCTGGATCTGCGGGAACAGCTGTTTTATCTTCTCGCAGATCTGAAAATGCCTATTCTGAGCCTGCAGCAGTCCAGAGTCTCTCTGGAAACAGTATTTCTTGAATTGACAGGAGAGGAACCCTCTGAAAGCCCGGAAAAGCCCGCCGCCGAGCCGGCTTCTGATTCTGACGAAAGGAGTGAAGATCAGTGACCGCAATCTATAAAAGGGAAGTAAAAAGCTTCCTGACCTCCATGATCGGCTACGTATTTATCGCCTTTTTGCTGGCGGTTGCCGGCATTTACTTTTCAGCCTATCATCTCCAGGGCCTTTACACCCAATTTTCCTATACACTCCAGGGGATGCTTTTTGTCTTTCTGATCGCCGTTCCTATCCTTTCCATGAGAGTCCTGGCGGAGGAGAGAAAAACCCGTACTGACCAGCTTCTTCTTACTTCTCCCGTGTCGGTTTCCGGAATCGTCCTGGGAAAATATCTGGCGCTGGTAACAATTTTTCTGATTCCCGTTTTGATTCTCATGCTGTATCCTTTAATTTTAACGCAGTTCGGCACCGTATCTCTGAGAACGGCCTACACAGCCCTGTTTGGATTCTTTCTCCTGGGCTGCAGCTTTCTCTCCATCGGCCTGTTTCTGTCTTCTGTCACAGAGAGTCAGGTAATCGCCGCAGTACTGACCTTCGCCGTGCTACTGGCCTGCTATTTAAGCCAGGGAATCGCCTCCTTCTTTCCGGAGACTGCCGCCGCCTCCTTTTTGGCCTTTCTGCTTTTTGGAGCAGTTCTGGCGCTGGCGCTCTATTATATGACCCGGCACACCCTTCTTTCAGTCATTACCTTCGCCGCCGTAGATGGCGTTTTTATAGTTCTGTACGTACTGAACAGTTCTCTTTACGAAGGATTGATCCAGAAGCTCTTTGATATTCTGGATATTACCGCGCTCTTTTACGAATTTTCCAACGGAATCCTGGATCTCACCGGCTTCGTTTACTATCTGTCAATCATTTTTATTTTCCTGTTTCTGACGGTTCAGTCCATTCAGAAACGGCGCTGGAGTTAGGAGGTGCTTCCATGAAATTGAAATTTATAAAATTTCCCAAAAAATCCCAGAAGCCTCTGGACCGGAAACGTCTTCTTCGAAACGGCTCTTACAGCGCTGTCCTTGCCGCTTTTGTTGTAGCCGGAGCTGTTGTGCTGAATCTGATCGCCGCTGAGATTCCCTCTCAGTACACCAGCCTGGACGTCAGCGATGATAAGCTTTATACGCTCACTGAGCAGACAAAGGAACTGGCCGCTTCTCTGACTGAGGATGTTACACTCTATTATATTGTACAGGACAGCAATCGTGACGATACAGTCTCCCGTCTCCTGGAAAGGTATGACGACCTGTCCTCCCATATTACAGTCGAAGAGCGGGATCCGGTTCTCTATCCAAACTTTGTCTCTCAGTATACCTCCGACAGCCTGACAGAGAACAGTGTTATTGTTGTATGCGGTGATCAGAGCCGGATCGTAAATTACGAGGATATGTACGAACAGGAATTTAATTATACTTACTATACGTACGAAACCACTGGCTTTGACGCAGAGGGACAGATCACCAGCGCCATATCCGGCGTCAGCTCAGGGGATCTTCCTACTCTCTACGTTCTCACCGGCCATAATGAACTGCAGCTGGATGACACCATGACACGTTCCATTGAAAAAGAAAATATTGCAATTGAAAGTCTGAATCTGATCACGGAGGACGCGGTTCCCGAGGACGCCGGATGTCTTTTGATCTACTCGCCCGCTCAGGATCTCTCAGACGCGGAGACTACAAAAATCCTGAACTATCTCAGGACCGGCGGCAAAGCCGTAATCCTTACGGATTACACCGCCCAGGAAATGCCGAACCTGGCCTCTGTATTGGAATACTACGGCGTCACCCTGGAAGAAGGAATCGTTCTGGAGGGAGACAGTCAGCACTATGTGCAGCTTCCCTACTATCTGATTCCGGATATCAACAGTACTGATTTTACCTCCGATCTTACAGGAGGAAGCACCTACGTGCTTATGGCCGCTGCCCAGAGCATCCAGACAGCGGAAGAGCCGCGGGACGGAGTGAGTATCTCCAGTATCCTCACCACCTCCGACGCTTCCTATTCCAAGGCAGATCCTCAGAATATGAGTACGTATGAAAAGGAAGAGGGTGACACGGAGGGGCCCTTTGATATCGGCGTAGCAATTACGGAAACCGTAGAACTCACAGATGAGCTTCTGGATGAGGTAAGCGGCAATGTAGAAGAAGCCACTCTTTCCGATGATCTTCCAGTGCTGGAAGAGGAGGAAAGCAGCGGAGATTCTGAAGAAACCTCCGAAGCATCTGAAGAAGAGGAATCCGAAGAGACTGCAGATGCTTCCGGGGAAGAGGACACTTCGGAAGACAGTGCGGAATCAGAAGGCGAGACAGAAAACGCGGTAGACCCGGAAACAGCTGAAACGCGAATCGTACTGTTCAGTTCTTCTACCATTCTGGACTCTTCCGCGGATCAGATGGTTTCCGGTGGAAATTCCACCCTGTTCCTGAACGCGCTGAGCTGGCTGTGCGGAAACGAAACCTCCGTCTCTATTCCGGTAAAAAGTATCTCTACCAGCTATCTGACCATCACGGCCGCCAGCAGCAGCTTCTGGAGCATCTTTGTAATCGGTATTCTCCCCGGAGGGTTCCTGGTTACCGGCCTTGCAGTCTGGCTGCACAGGAGAAAGAAATGAGAAAGGAGGCGAGAAGATTATGAAGAAAAAAAGCAGGACCCTGATTCTGGGAGCCTCCTCCCTGGTGATTCTCTCCGGAGCTTATCTGCTGCTTCGCATATATAACCAAAACGCGCAGGAGGCTGAGCTGGCAGAATCAGCCCAGGAAGAAATTCTTTCATTAGACGAGGATACTCTGGCATCTGTATCCTTTGAAATAGATGGTTCTGAGGTAACTTTTTTATATGAGGATGAAGAGTGGAGCCTGGAAAACGACCCGGAATTTCCGGTAGACAGCACGTATCTAATGACCACCCTCTCCTATCTGGAGCCTCTGGAAGCAGTCCGGACTCTGGAAGAGGTTACAGATACCGGCGAATACGGAATCGACGAGCCCCAGAATACCATCACCCTGACAGATAGCGAGGGGACCGAGACCATTCTCACCATCGGCTCTACCAATATCAGTACCGGAGATGACTATCTGATGCTGAATGACGATTCTTCCACCATCTATACCATCAACACAAGTCTTCGGGATTCCCTGCATGATGACCTGTATGATTATGCAGAAGGTGAAGAGCTCCCCTATATTCTGTCCTCAGAGATCTCAGGCCTTTCTGTAGAAAAAGCGGACGGAAGCTATGAGCTTCTCCTGGAAGACGCTGTCTGGATGGTTCAAGGTGACGGCACGGACGCTGCCTCTGCTGACCAGGACGCTGTGGACACGGTAATTTCCTCCATTGCCGGCGCCTCCTATGCGGACTACCTGGAATACAACTGTACCTCGCCGGAAGATTACGGCCTGGATGACCCCGCCGCAGTTCTTACCATCCTCTACGAAGAGGATAGCGAAACCCAGTCAGAATCAGAGGATGCGTCAGAGGAAGCATCCACGGAATCCGATTCCAGCGCCTCCGAAAGCGAGGAAGAAACCGAAGCTATAACAGAAGAAGAAGCCGCAGCCGCACAGCTGACTCTGCTAATCGGAAGCACAGGCGAGAATGGAGATTACTACGTACAGCAGGATGGCTCCACAGAAGTACACACCATTTCTTATGATACGCTCAGCCCTCTTCTTGAGAAAACCGGGGAGGATTTTGAAGAAACATCCGAGTCGGAGACAGAAACAGTATCAGAGGAAGAAACGGAAGCTGCAGAGGAAACATAAACTGGCTCTGAGCCATAAACTGAACCAGAGTGTATATTTTTTGCCCTTCCCATGGATCAGCCCGCCCTGCATACGCTTCCGGCGTAATGCGAAAGGGCGGGCTTTCCACACTTTTGCAACGGGACAAATGACACAGCGGATAGGCGAATCGTGTCATTTTCTCAGCCATTTATTTAATTTGAAATAACGATAGCCGAAGGTACTGCTCCCCTTTCTCCCAATCTGCTATTGTAAAAATACGTACCTCTGTTTTCTTTTCTTTCATTTCAGCGCACCTCCGTCATGTTCCGAAATAAGCGCTCAATCCGCTTCATCTCCAGTGCCGGAACATCTCTGCCCAAGTCCGTAATGCAGTAAATTTTCCGCTTTTCTTCTTCCCTGAGAAAACGGATGAGTCCATCTTTTTCCATCTTGGACAGACTTCCGTACATGGTTCCGGGGCTGATTCGGATTTCACCGTTGGTCAGTTCTCCCCCCATATCTATTGATAATTTCCGCTACACTCCCCAGATACATCCTCCCGAACAGGTTCAGATGATTCAGGAGATGGTATAAATGATAGAGATCTCTTCGCTGAAGGTACCCTTCCTTGTCAATAGGGTTGATTTCATGATACGCATCGTAAAATCTCCGAGGCAGACCGCCGAAAAGCTGTGTCATTGCCAGATCCGCCTCAAAATCTCCCACATAAGCCGCCGGGTCGATGAGCCACGCCTTACCGTCCGGACCGGTCAGAATATTCCCGCTCCACAAATCTCCATGAAGGAGAGATGGAAATTCCGGTTCTCTAAGCCAGAACTCCAACCGCTCCAAAATCCGCCAGGCCTTTTTCCTCAAGGAAGGCCCCAGGACTTCTTCTGCCATAGTAAGCTGCGGCAGCAGACGGCATTCCCTGTAAAACTCTATCCACTTCTTCTTTGGCGAATTCTTCTGAGGGCTGGCGCCTATATAGTTGTCTTCTGTGAATCCATATTTTCCCTCTGTATTTTCTGCTTTCACAAATGAGCCGCACGCCGCCCTGTGCATTTTGGCCAGCTGATGGCCAAATGTTTCCCAATACGAGGAAACCGCAGGAGCGCTCTCCAGATATTCCAGCATTAAAAAAGCAATTCCTTTTCCCTGATCTGTCCCCACTCCCAGAAGTTCGGGAACTCCTATTTTTCCTGAAAACCCCAGCGCCATAAGGCTGTCTGCCTCTGTAAGGAAAAAGTCTGCCCTGTTGAGGGAATTCGTCTTTACAAAAATCTGTTCTCCGTTGGAAAGTCTTACCCTGTACGCATCGTTAATGTCTCCTCCGTGTACTCGCTCCCTGCTGGCCATCCGTACACTGTTTCCAAAAACATCCCCTACTGCCTGGTCCAGCGAACCGTAGATATCTTTTAAATTCTCTCTCCTCATCCTTTTCTCAGGCCCTTTGGCCCGCCTCCTGATAGAATCCCTTTATTTTTTTATCTATGATTTTATCACATTCCGGCTTTTGATTCCAGGCGCTTCTCCCTTACCTCTTTTTCAGGTTCTTCCGGCTTCCTTCCTTCAGTTACAGCCCCAAACTTATTCTTGTTCTTCTTCACTTTTCATGTTACCATAGAAAAAACTGTGACAGCCTGCAGCTGTCATCAAGGAGGCCATATGGAAGAAAAAATCCTGCTGTTTTTTAATCAAAAGCCAGCTGCTCTTGATCTGTATCTGGCCCTTGAGAGACAGATCCTTGCAGAAATTGACAATGTTTCCATAAAGGTTCAGAAAACACAGATTTCCTTTTATAATAGGCATATGTTTGCCTGCGCTTCTCTGGCGAAAACCCGAAAGGCTAAAGATCTGCCGGATCCGTACCTGACTGTGACTTTTGGACTGGAACGAAAGGTTGAATCTCCCCGAATCGATATAGCCACTGAGCCATACCCCAGGCGCTGGACGCACCATGTGGTAATCGCCTCTCCGGAAGAAATCGATGAAGAGCTTATGGGATGGATCCGGGAAGCCAGCGTCTTTTCCGAGAAAAAGAGATAATAACAGAATAAGAATAAAAAGAAATAAAGGAGGTCTCATCCCATGGCATTGCTGAATATAAATTTTCTTTCTCAGTCTCTGTGCCGGATCACTACGGTGCAGATGTTTATTCCCAATGATCTGAACCCGGAGGAGCGCAGGGAAAACTTACACTATAATCGCCCCCTGAAGGTATTATATCTTCTTCATGGCTACAGCGGTAACTATACCGACTGGATCCAGGGAACAGCGATCTGCAATCTGGCTAAAAAATACAATTTCGCAGTGGTCTGTCCCTCCGGAGACAATAGCTTTTACTTTGATCAGGAAATGACAGGCGGTAAATATCGAACCTTTGTGGGTGAAGAGCTCCCTTCCTATATAAGCAAAGTCTTCGGTTTCTCTTCCAGAAGAGAAGATACCTTTATCGGCGGTCTTTCTATGGGCGGTTTCGGCGCCGTTTGTACTGCATTAAAATACCCGGAGACCTTTTCCAAGGCCATAGGTTTTTCTTCAGCTTTCGTAATTAATGAGATCCTGATGAACGGAAAACGGGTAACATCCACAGAAACGAACCAGGCCTTCCAAGATCATATTTATGGCCCTCTGGAAAAGCTGAAAAAAAGTGAAAAAAATCCCGCGGCTCTGCTTTCCGGACTTTTAGAAAAAGGGAAACCGGTGCCGGATCTGTACCTGGCCTGCGGCACAGAAGACTATCTGCTGGAAAACAACCGGGAATTCCGGGATTTTCTGAAGCTCCATAATGTTCCCCTTGTATACGTGGAGTTTCCCGGTGAACATAATTGGGATTTCTGGAACCGGGCCCTTGAGCCTGCGGTGAAGTGGATGATGGAAGGGTAAAACAATAGAACAGATACAACCATAAAAAAGGAGGAATCATCCATGGCTCTCATAGAAGTAAACTATCTATCACAGGCTTTAAGCAAAATCACAGCCCTTCAGGTATTCATTCCCAATGACCTGAATCCTGCGGAACAGGAGGGAATCCCCTATTACGGCCGGGAAACGCGCGTGCTTTATCTGCTTCACGGCTACAGCGGGAACCAGACCGACTGGATCCAGGGAACGACCATCTGCAATCTGGCCAAAAAATATAATTTTGCTGTGGTATGCCCAGCCGGAGACAACAGTTTCTATCTGGATCAGGAAATGACAGGCGGTAAATATGCCACTTTTGTAGGCGAAGAGCTTCCTGCCTATATGGAACAGCTTTTTCATTTTTCGGGAAAACGGGAAGATACGTATATCGGCGGCTTCTCCATGGGCGGCTTTGGGGCGGTTCACACGGCTCTCAGATACAACCGGAAATTCGGAAAGGTCATGGCCTTTTCTTCCGCCTTTATCATCAATGAGATTATAAAGACCGGCTCTAAGACAACCGGCTCCCTTACAAACCGTCCTTATCAGGAGCACATCTTCGGTCCGGGAGAAAGCCTGAAGACCAGCGAAAAAAATCCGGAATACCTTCTCTGCCGTCTTCTGGAGAAAAAAGAAATTCTTCCAGAGTTCTATCTTGCCTGCGGAACAGAGGATACGCTGCTGCCCCACAACCGGGAATTCCGGGATTTTCTAAAGGAAAAAAAGGTTCCGGCCATATACACAGAATCCCCCGGAGGCCACAGCTGGGACTTCTGGAACCGGGCCCTTGAGCCTGCGGTGAAGTGGATGATGGAAGATTAAATTTGAAATTTTAAGAGGGTACTCCTTTCCTATATTTGCAGGAAAAGCACCCTCGTGTTATCAAAATTTATAAAATACAGTCAAAGGTCGTACCAAGAGCAGTATAGCGCTCCATACATATTAACCCTTCCTCCTGTTTCCCTCCTTTTTGAGGAAGCGTTCCTTCCCGCAGATATCAGGAAGAAGGATGCTGGCTGCCGCCATAACAAAAACAGACAGGCTTCTGTATGTAAACATACTGTGAATTATCGAATGATTTTGGGTACATGCATACCAGATAAAAGGATAGAGAGCAACGCAGCCGATCAGCAGGGAAGTCACCCATTTTTCCGGCCGTATCCTCTTTATAATGAGAACAGCTGCCTCTGCGATGAGAAGAGTCACAAACACATGGCGGAGACTGCTCTGTGAAAAATAATTCCAAAGTACCCGATATACCTCCGGCAAAGTAACCGTTACCCCGTTTCCAATATCACTGCCCGAGCGCACCAATATTTTAGAAATCCCTTTCTGTATATGATTTTCTCCGGTAAACACCGTTGCGAGTATCCATTTCGACGCCCACATTCCGCCATAACCAATACACCACAGCACAGAATACTGTAAAAGTCTCCGAATCCCTTCCAGAACCTTCCGATAGTCGCTTAGCGCAAAGCAAAGAATCAGCGGAAAAGACAGAGTAACCACCGGATAAGTCAGAAAATCCATATAACTTGTAAGCATGCCGACACACAAAAAAAATAAATATAGATGCTCCCTGAAACATGATTTTTCCCAGAAAGACAGCAACACAATCACTGCTGCCATCATCATATGATAGGAGGTTGAGTTTTGCAAGGAAGACGAAACCGTTATAGGATTCAGGAATGCAATAGCCAAAACAAACGGTGCAAGATATTCGATAACTCTTCTCCGATACATCAGAATGGCTATTATTACAAATTCAGCAAGAATCACAAAAAGGTTAAGCTGACGAATTTCTGTCAGGTTCAAAAATAAAAGCAACGGCTTCAAAATCACCATATACCCATGCCAGTAGCGAGAATAGGAATGCAAATTCCGTTGGCTCTCCTTCAAAGGCAATCCACAGTTCTGACAGGAAACAGCTTTCGATTGATTTTTCACAAAAACGCGGTAACTATTGGCCGCTTTCTCTATGATATCTTCCTCTCCGTCATAAGCTGCAGACAGCAGCATAATCGCATCGGTATAATTGTCCAATTTCGTACTTTCATCTCCTGGCAACAGCTGATAATAATCTCCTTCCTGCTCAAGCGTTTCTCCAGACTCTCTGACATGCAGACATACCCGCTCTGTCGGCAGGACATAAACAGCACAGATCAGCAGAAATCCCCCGAGAACCATAAGTAAAAATGTCAATCCAATCTTTACGACAACTCTTCGCATAGCGCTACTTCCTTCCTCTTATCAGTTTAGCAACCCTTACTCTCCAAAGAGCGCTGCAGCTTCCTCCATATTTTTTATGACGTCTACCTTAAAGGGACATCTTCTCACACAGGCGCCGCACGCGATACACTGGGATGCCTTATGGGAAAGAGCGGCATAATGTTCCCGAACCGTTTCCGGCACATGCCCCTGAGCCTTTGCCAGATTCAGAAACTTTGTGACATCCGCCACATTGATTCCCTTGGGACAGGGGGCGCAGTGGCCGCAGTACATACAATGGCCTTCCCAGCTGATCTTCGGGAAATCCGCGAAAGCGCCCGCATAGTCTTTTTCCTCATCTGAAGCGTTCTCATAGGCAGCGCTGGCCTGAAGCTCTTCCGCGGTATGCGCTCCTGACAGGACTGTAGCTACCCCCGGTCTTGTCAGAGCATAATGGAGGCACTGGCAGACGGTAAGGGCCTTCCCTGCCGGGGACAGTTTCTCATCCAGAAGATCGCCGCCTCCGAAGGCCTTCATAACGGTAATTCCCACGCCCAGGTTCTGACAGACCTCATACAGCCGTTCCCGATCCGGATCCATATTCACCAGATGCGACGCATAGGCGCTTTCTGCCCAGAGAGCATCCACATCTTCTCCGGCAGGCTGCAGATCGTAGCATGGATTCACGCTGAACATCAGCACCTGAATCAGTCCGCTCTCCACCGCGGCCAGGGCCGCCTGCGGATTGTGGCTGGAAAGACCGATGCAGCCGATTTTGCCCGTTCTTTTTAATTCCTGGACATACTTCATCACTTCCCCGTTCTTTACTTCCTCCCAGTCCTTCAGAGAATCCACATAATGGATCATGCCTACTTCGATAAAATCAGTCTCCAGACGTTCCAGCAGATCCTGAAATCCTTCTTTTACCTCCTGAATCTTTCTGGTGCGCTTGTACTGTCCATGTTCCCAGATGGTACACAGATGAGCCTGGAGAACAAACTTCTCTCTCCGCCCCCGCAGCGCTTTTCCAAGACCGCTGCGGGCATCGGGATCGGAAGTATAAAGGTCAACGTAATTCACGCCCAGGGACTCCGCCGCGTCGATCAGCTCCCTGGCCCGCTCCTCTTTCCCTTCCACAAAGCCTTCGCACCCCAAACCGATTTCACTGACTGTAAGACCGGTATTGCCTAATTTTCTGTAATTCATTCTCGGTTCCTCCTCCATTTCAACGGAAACCTCAGCCAAGCAGAGGCCCCCTATTTTCCGGCATTCACAGATTCTATTTTAGCATACTTACGTTTCTTTGTCATCGCAGCTGTTCATCCCGGTAAACTTTCCTGCCGCTGTCCGGCTCTCTTTAAACGGCTCAAAAAATTCTATTTCTTGTGCCCATCCGGACTCGTTTCAAATTCCAGCCTCAGTTTATAAGCTATTCTGCAGTACCGTTCCCTTACAAGCTTTTCTGCCTGTTCCTGAGAGGTAAGGATCCCGTCTATGTAATAGAAGCCGCTGCGGGAACGTTCTTTTTCCGTCTGAGTATGGATCTCCTCCTCTGTCAGCTCCTCCGTTTTCCGCTCCAGAACGCGGGCAAAAAATTTTAAATCCGGAGCTTTTCTTTTTTCTCTGTAAAATACCTCCCGAACCGCCTCCGCAAGGCGCCCGGCTTCCTCGCCAAGATCCTCCTGCTCCTTCCTGCTTATTACCCTTGAAAACCAGCTCTCTTTTACACCGGTGGGAATACAGTCCAAATCCCAGGCTTCTTTTTCCTTTCTCTCCAACTCTTCCCAGAGCTTTTCATTCAGCTGCGCAAAGCTTCCCGGTTTTTCGGGAACCTTTTCTCCCTGCTCTCTCAGAATCTGGCGAAAAACTGCTTTCTGCGCATTGGGGGAAATCTCCCTCCGACCGGTCAGAAGCTCTCCTGCCTGAGAACATCTTTCCAGAATCTCCTTTTTCAGCATTCCCTCCGGGGATACAAATTTTTCTTTCAGCTTCTCCAGGATCTCCTTCCTGTCCTTCCTGTCCAGAGATTCCAGTTTTAAATATTTTCTGAAAAGGGAACCTGGTTCTGCGCATTCAAAATATACAAGATACAGCATGAGAAGGAACTCTACATGAAGGCTCCTGTCCCAGGAAGAAGCCCGGACCTTTTCCCAGGCTGGCTTGTACGCCAGCTCTTCCCCCTGACTTCCTGCTGCCGCCGCTCTGAACCCCGCCGCCCTGAGAATTCTTTCCGGATTTCTCTCCAACAGATCTCTCACCCGGATTTCCTCCGCGGCCTCCCAAAAAAGCCTCTGTGAAAAGGTTTGCCGCAAACCATTTCTGTACGCTCCGCTTAAACCTTCCTCCCGGATTACACGATCATAAAAGGCTTCAAAAAGCAGAGAGAGGAAGTCCGCACTTTTCTCCTCCGATACCTGCGCCGTGAAGAAACCTTCCGCAAAAACCCGGAAGTTCCTGTCTCTCTCCTGTTGATCTTCATTTTCCAGAATAAAAATATTCAGAAATTTCTCAAGCCACAGGGATTCCCCCTGCCCTTCCGTCTCCAAAAAAAATTCCACCCATACGGGGACGCAGAGAGCCAACACCTTTCCGTCCGACTCATCGGAATTTTTTCCAGCCGCATGCAGGGTATAAAGAAACGTCCATGCGAGCTTTTCACATTTCTGGAATCCCGGAAAGTTTTTCTCCCGCTCCAGGCGCCGGGCATCATTTAAAATCTCCTGAAAAAATCTGGTTCTTTCCGGAACCTCTCCTTCCGCCGCCATTCGCTCTGCCGTCAGGAGGTAAAATTCCGCTCCGTCCTCCTTTCCGCCCAGAGGAACCCCAAAAAGCTTCTGTAGATTTTCTGCTGTTCTCTGAAAGCCAAAAGTCTTTGCCATCTCACAAAAGCAGGCTCCCAGCTGTCCTCTTATTTCAGGATAGCCGCCTGCTCTCAGTTCACCCAGAGATTCGCAGATCTTCCGGCTTTCCCTGTCCTTTCCATCATGGACAGCCTCTTTCAGTCCCCAAAGCAGCTTTTCTGCCTCCGGCAAAGCTCTCTGCCCTGACGCTCCTTTCCGCCTGCAGCGAGACTCTACAAGGGCCCTGCACGCTTCCGGGCTTTCTGCCAGCTCAAGCAGCTCTCTTACTCTCCGGAAATTCAGGAAAAAGGACGCGGCTGCCAGAGCAGTCATGGCATTGGCCGTGCTCACCGCCTCGTTCAGCGCCAAAAGAAAAACGGCGGCCGCCAGAAATCCCGCAGCTTCTCTCCCGTACTTTCTGAAATTCCACGGCGACTCTTTAAAAAGGAGAAGCTCCGAAAACGAAAAACCGTAATACGTTTCTTTCGGACTTCCGGAAATCCAGGCAGATAAGAGCATTGAAACTATCTGGAGCAAAAATACGGCCCCGCCAAGAGCCGTCATATAGAATTCTGAGACATGAATCAAAAACCGGCCGCTGCCTCTTACAGCCAGATCCAGCAGGATCCCGGCTCCCAGCAGGACTGCCGCGGCTCTCTGCCATCCTGTTTTTTTCAGAATTTCTCCCTGTGCTTCCATCTCTTCTCTCCTGTGCTTTAACATATGGCTCTGTTTAACAGCCTTCTCTTTTTATAATCCACATTACCTACGCTCATACTTCACGCAGGACGCCTTTACTCTTCTCCGGCTTCCAGTTTTCGTATGACTCTGCAGGGATTTCCCACTGCCACCGTGCCGGCCGGAACATCCTTCGTCACCACGCTTCCGGCTCCGATCACAGCGCCGTCTCCTACAGAAACACCCGGCAGAAGAACCGCCCCTGCTCCGATCCACACATTTTTTCCTATTTTCACCGGATGATTGAGCTGAAGTCCCCTGTTTCGCAGCGCCGGATCCAGAGGATGGGCGCCTGTAGCGATGGTAACATTAGGCCCGATCATAGTGCCGTCTCCGATATAGATATCCGTATCGTCCACAAGAGTCAGGTTAAAGTTCGCGTAAACCCGGTTTCCCAGATGTACGTGACGTCCTCCCCAGTTGGCATGAAGAGGCGGTTCTACATAACAGTCCTCTCCGATTTCCTGAAACATTTCTTTCAGCAGCTCTTGGCGCCGCTCTGTCTCGGAGGGCCTTGTGTGGTTATAATCATACTGCAGCTCCAGCCCTTTCTGCTGTCTTTTAAGCATATAGGGATCGCCCGGATCGTACAGCTCCCCGCTTCTCAGCAGGGCCTCCTCCAGAGTCACCCAAACCTCCTTGGCGATTTCCTCAGCAGTTTTTCCGTCTGTATTTACCAGAAAATCTGCGGCATGGCTGTATTTTTCTCTCCGTTCCTCCATGAGCTGCGCAATATGCTGCAGATCCATCTTTCCTGCCAGCACCGGCCTGCCCTGGTCGGTCCGGATTCTGTCATAGACGGTTCCTGGAGCGGCGCAGAGCCATACGATCTTTCCTTTTGCCCGCATAGCCTGTACATTGCTCTCCCGCAGCGGAACGCCGCCCCCGCAGGAAATCACCGTACGCCTCCCCGTCTCCAGCCCCTTTAAGAACCCGGTCTCCAGCTCTCTGAAATAAGGTTCTCCGTAAATCTGAAAAATCTCAGGGATCGTCTTTCCTTCTCTCTTCTCAATCTCCTGATCCATTTCAATAAGATCTGTGTTGTACATCTTTTTCAGTGCCAGGGAAACCGTGGTCTTCCCCGCGCCCATAAATCCGATTAAAAAAATATTTTCTCCCGCCATGCTCTTCTCTCTCCTGTTAAAACAAAACTGCTGCTTTTGAATAGACTGTAAAAAGGAGCCGACGCATCCTGCCATAGCCAGCCGTTTTGCGTCAGCTCCTGTCACCATCCGGCAGCATCCCTGCTGGAAGTATCTTTCTATTTGTCTCTGAAAAGCGTTACTCTTCTGTTTCTGTATCCGCCTCAGAAGCCTCCTGGCTCCCGGCTGCTTCTTCCTCTGTCTCTGATTCAGCAGCTCCCTCAGATTCTGTATCCGTCTCTGTCTCCGCGTTTTCTTCAGAAGCGCTTTCCGTCCCCGCTTCGGATGCGCCTTCGGTTCCTGCTTCAGTGACAGCCTCTGTAGAAGCCTCCGTTTCCACATACTGCTCCAGAGAGAAGTCAAAGGTAATATCTGCCAGGACTCCGGAATCCGTTTCTATGTCGCTCTCTTCCTGCCACTCCGTATACAGTTCGGAGATCTGATCCTGCCTTCTCTGCTCTACGATTCTGTCCTTCTCAGAATCCGTAGCTTCCCGGTCAAGCTGTGTCTCCAAGTATACCACGTAGTAACCGCTGTCTGTCTCTACAGGCTCCTCTACCAGCGTGCCGTCTGCCAGACCGTCGGTAGCGTCCAGAAGCTCTTCCTGTCCCCCGTTTGACTCGCCGAAGGTCATAGTCGAACAGGTTGCGTCCGGATCCACCTCCTGGGAAGCAGTCTCAAAATCTTCGCCTTCCTGAATCCTTTCGATCAGCTCCACTGCCTTGTCGTAAGCCTTCGCTTTGGCGGCCGCCGTCTCCGGATCCTCAGTCTCGGTTTCTGTCTCAGTCTCAGTTTCTTCTTCAGTTTCTGCGGCTTCCTCTGTCACTGCCTCCGTATCTTCCTCTGAAGCGTCCTCCGCGGCCTCTTCCGTTACAGCCTCAGATGCAGCTTCTGTCTCATCCTCTTCTGCGGACTGAGTAGCGGCGGCATCCTCGTTCTCCTCCAGAGAAGCGGTCTGCGCCTCTGTAGAGACTTCCGTCTCCGTCTCTGAAGCAGCTTCTGTCTCCGCCTCCGAAGCGGCCTCTGTCTCCTCTGAGGCTTCTGTTTCCTGGGCTCCTTCGCTTGCAGCCTCTGTATCTGCCTCGCTGGCTGCCTCTGAAGCGGCCTCGCTGTCTCCTTCCGTCTCGCTTTCCCCTTCGGTCTCCTCTTCCGTCACAGGAGTAAACAGTGTATACTGAATCCTCCTCTGAGCAGCTTCCTCATCGGACACCTCCGTATCCACGTCGGCAGACATTGCCTCCTCCATCTTATCCTGGATGACAACCAGCTCCAGATACCGTTCTACGGTAGCCTGATCCGCTCCTATCAGATCCAGGACTTCCTGGTCGTTGTCCTCCAGGAAAGTGGAAGCAGCTTCTGTAATGGACGCCTCATCCTCCTCAGTCAGAGAAACACCGTACTCATCCATCTTCTGCTCCGCCAGAACCGCATCCGTAAGCTGGGAAGCCATGCTTTCTACCAGAGACTCTCCCAGTGTAACGCCGTTTCCGTAGAGATCCTGGTTAAAGGCGTTCGTCATTCCATACGCCTGATATAAGCTCTCGTACTGAGCCTGGGCATACCGTGTGGCGAACCTTAAAAGGCCGGCTGATATGGTATCGTCATTCACTGTCACAGCCGCAGCCTCCGCGTTAAATTCTTCTCTTGAGCAGCCGGAAAGTCCTGCCAGAACAAGGCCTGCGCTCAGGCCGATCACCGCTGCCTTCTTCCACCCTGTGTTCATTTCATTCCTCCTGATTCTGCCTCAGTGACAGTCCGCCGCATAAAAGTGAAGTTTTCCCCCTTCTGCGGGAATTTCTGTTTCCTGAGGTTATCTTCTTCCAGGCATCCTTTTCCCGGATGCCGTCATCGTTTCATTATAATCTTTTTTTCTCTGTGCCGCAATCTTTTTTCGCAGATTTTCAAAGATTCACAGAAAATTCATTAAGAACTTTCCAGCACATGGAAGTCTTCCAGCAGTTCTCCCACAAGGGCCAGGATATCCACCGTGTCATTCTTCTTTTTTCTCAGTTCCTTATACAGAAAATAAGGAGGCGTATCCATCACAAATTTCAGTTCTCCCTTATACTTCTTTAAAAGACCATCCATGGCCTGCGTATTGATCTGCGCTTTCTCATACATGACAAACCAAAGCTCATTCCCCTTCTGGTTCAGCTCTGTAATATACAGCCTGTGGGCTTCCGCCTTCAGCCTTGCCACTGTCAGAAGGTTCTGCACCGGCTTCGGCGTCTCTCCGAACCGGTCCAGAAGCTCCTCCAGCATATCCTCATATTCATCCTGGTTCCGGATTCCCGCAATTCTCTTGTATACGTCCAGCTTCTGCATTTCATTTCGGATATAAGAGTCGGGAATATAAGCGTCCACATCCAGATCCACCGCCGTCTCATAATCCTCCTGGCCCGTTGAGGTCCCCTGAATCTCTTTTACCGATTCATTCAGAAGCTTGCAGTAAAGATCATACCCTACAGCCTCCATATGGCCGTGCTGCTCGCTGCCCAGAAGATTTCCGGCTCCCCGGATTTCCAGATCCCGCATGGCGATCTTAAATCCGCTTCCGAGCTCCGTAAATTCCCGGATAGCGGAAAGACGCTTCTCCGCCACCTCTCTGAGCATTTTATTGCGCCGGTACATCAGGAAGGCGTAGGCGGTGCGGTTGGATCTTCCCACCCGGCCCCGGAGCTGATACAGCTGGGACAGGCCCATGGTATCCGCATCGTGAATAATCATGGTGTTCACATTAGAAATATCCAGCCCTGTCTCAATAATGGTGGTAGACACCAGCACCTCAATTTCTCCGTTAATGAACTCGTACATAATCTTCTCAAGCTCCCGCTCTTTCATCTGCCCGTGGGCAAAGGCAACCCGGGCCTGGGGAACCAGATCCGCGATCTTATTGGTCATCTCCACAATGGTGTTTACCCGGTTGTACACATAATACACTTGGCCGCCTCTGGAAAGCTCCCGGCTGATGGCCTCCCGGACCATCTCTTCATTATACTCCATCACATACGTCTGGATGGGAACTCTCTCCTGGGGAGCTTCCTCCAGAACGCTCATATCCCGGATACCGATCAGGCTCATATGCAGGGTTCTGGGAATGGGAGTGGCGGTAAGGGTCAGCACATCTACATCTTTTTTCATCTGTTTGATCTTCTCCTTATGGGTCACCCCAAAACGCTGTTCCTCATCGATAATGAGAAGTCCCAGATCCTTAAACTCCACGTCTTTGGAAAGAATACGGTGGGTACCCACTACAATATCCACCAGTCCCTTTTTCAAATCTGTCACGGTCTTTTTCTGCTCCGCAGCGCTTCTGAACCGGCACATAAGGTCAACTCGCACCGGAAAATCCTTCATTCTCTGGACGAAGGTATTATAGTGCTGCTGAGCAAGAATGGTGGTGGGCACCAGATAGGCCACCTGCTTTCCGTCCTGCACCGCCTTAAAAGCGGCGCGGATGGCGATTTCTGTCTTTCCGTAGCCCACATCCCCGCAGACCAGCCGGTCCATGATCTTGCTGCTCTGCATGTCCTGTTTTACAGCCTCTATGGCCTGAAGCTGATCCTCCGTCTCCTCAAAAGGAAACATTTCCTCGAATTCTTTCTGCCACACGGTATCCTGACTGTATACAAAGCCCTCGGTTCTCCGACGGATCGCATAGAGATCCACCAGTTCCTGGGCAATGATCCGCACCGCGCTGCGAACCCTGGTCTTTGTCCTGTTCCACTCCTGGGTTCCCAGCTTGTTCAGCTTCGGAGCCTTCGCGTCCCCATCCGCATATTTCTGAATCACATCCAGCTGAGTGGCCGGCACATAGAGATTACTTCCCCCGGCATATTCGATTTTCATGTAGTCCTTGGTAACCCGGTCAACTTCAACCTTCTCAATTCCCCGGTACACACCCAGACCGTGATTCTCATGAACCACATAGTCGCCTACAGAAAGGTCATTGAAGCTGTTGATACTGGTTCCCTCATACCGCCTCTGTTTTTTCCTTTTCTTTTTTTCTTTTCCAAATATATCGCTTTCCGCGATAATCACAAACTTAATCAGAGGATACTCATATCCTCTGCCCGCGTTTCCGTAAGTAATCAGAATTTCTCCGGGCTGAACCTCACGAAGGGGATCTTCCGTGTAATAGCTGGTCAGCCCCTCCTCCAGAAGGTCTCCTGCCAGCCTGTTTCCCCTGGTTCTGGAAGCGGACAGAAGAATCACCCGGTATCCTTCTTTTTTCCACCGCTTCAGATCATGAACCAGATATTCAAAGCTATTGTTATAGGGATTTACAGAACGGACCGTAAGACTGTACTTTCCGGTTACCATCCAGGGAGACCTGGCATTCTCCAGGGTGCAAAGCCCCACTGCCCTTCCCGCGCACATACGGGCCGCCGCCTCCTGACTGGAAAACAGCAGCTTCGTCTGTCCCGGCAGGACATACCCCTTTTCCAGCCGGTGTTCCATACTTTCCCTGAATTCCAGCTCAACCGCCTGGGCCGATTCCAGAATCCGGTTGGGTTCATCCAGAAACAGCAGTGTTTTTTCCGTCGGAAAGCAGTCCAGAAAGCTTTCCTTTTTTTCTGTAAAATAATCAATGAGCCCTTCCGCAGACAGTGGAACGGAAAACTCTTCCAGCTCGTCCCGGATACTCTCCATCAGATCCCGGATTCTGGAAAGCTCCTCTCTCTTCCCTTCTTTTTTGAAAAAAGCTTCCGCCTTCCCGGCTTCCTTTTCAATCCGTTCCAAAGCCCTTCTCCGATCTTTCTGGTCGGGAATCAGCTCAGCTGCGGGGTACAGCAGGACAGATTCCAAATTTTCAATAGAGCGCTGGCTTTCCACGTCAAAGCTCCGGATAGAATCCACCTCATCGCCCCACAGCTCGATTCTCACAGGGTTTTCCTCTGTAAGAGGGAAAATATCCAGGATTCCACCCCGAATGGCAAACTGTCCCGGCCCCTCTACCTGTCCCATGCGCTCATACCCCATACGCACCAGGTCCCGCTTCAGCTTTTCCAGATCCAGAACGCTTTCCATGTCTACCTTTACGATCTGCTCTTTCCACCGTTTAAAAGGCACCAGGTAATTCATACAGGCTGCCGCAGTGGTCACAACCGTCACTTCTTCCCCTTCATTCAGAGCCTTCAGTACCTGAACCCTCTGCTGCTCCAGAAGATTTCCATGTATATCCGCCTGAAAAAAAATTAAATCTTTGGCCGGAAAGTACAGAACATTCCGGTCAAAGAAAGAATAATTTTCATAAAGTTCTTTTGCTCGCAAATCACTGTAGGTGACAATCAGCCGGTACGGAAAGTTTTCTCCGGCGCAGTAAATAAAATGGGGCTTCTGGGCGTCAATGCATCCAGTCACCTGAAGCATGCCCTTTCCCCTGACAAGCTTTTCCCGTATCTCCTCAAATTCTCCCAGCTCATGCATGGGTGTTATAAATGCTTTCATGCAGCCGAATTCCTTTCAGGACGTTGTCTTGGTTTTTATGTTAAATTCATTCATAACCCGTTCCGGATCCTCATAAAGAAGCCTGGCCGCTGCCTGGGCCGCCCGCTCAAAGGCCTCCTCCATCTCCGGCCAGGTCTCTTTTTCAAAATGGCTTAAAACGTAGTCCGCCAGATCGTAGCCCGGCGGCTTTTCTCCCACTCCGATCTTTATCCGCAGGAAGCTTTGAGTACCCAGATGGGCAATGATGCTTTTGAGCCCGTTGTGCCCCCCGGCGCTTCCTTTTTTTCTGACCCGAAGCTGCCCCGGCGCCAAGCTGATATCATCATAAAGAACGATCAGCTCTTCCTCCGGGTCGATTTTATAAAAGTCGCATGCTGCCCGTATACTCTCTCCGCTCAGGTTCATATACGTCTGCGGCTGCAGAAGGAGAACCTTCTGTCCCTCTATGACCCCCGTTCCGCACAGGGCCTGAAATTTCTTTGTGCTGATGGAAATCCTGTACTTCTCTCCCAGCCGCTCCACTGCCTCAAATCCGGCATTATGGCGCGTATGGGCGTATCTGAGTCCGGGATTTCCCAGTCCTGCTATTATATACATGTCAGTTTCTCCACTACTTTCTCAAAATGCATGAAATGAGAAGCTTTCACAAGAATCGTGTCCTTTTCCTGCAGAAGCCCCGGCAGCTGCTTCAGCAGCTCCTGCAGCTGCGGAAAGCACACCACTTCCATAGAGGGATTGGAGCTGCGTATACCCTCTGCCAGACTGGCGCAAAGGGGCCCTGTACAGACGCACAGATCCAGCGCGAGGGTTCCTGCGTACTCTCCCACCTGACGGTGCAGCTCCTTTTCCTCAGGGCCAAGTTCTCCCATATCCCCCAGGACAGCCACCTTTCGTTCCACTCCATCCTGCAGCACCTCCAGAGAGGCCTTCATGGAGGCCGGATTCGCATTGTAGCAGTCGTCAATAATCGTAAAATGCTCCGTCTCAATAATATGGAACCGCCCGCTTACCGGCTGCAGGCTCTCAATCCCCCTGCGAATCTCCTCCGGACTCAGGCCGTAGACCAGCCCTGCCGCCGTTCCGGCCAGGGCGTTATACACCATATGAAGGCCGGGCATGGGGATCTTTACATCAAAGGAGAGACCCGAACCGTGAATCCTGCAGGAAATGCCCTTGAGCCCTCTCTTGCGGATGTGATCCGCATAGATCTGATTTTCTCCGTCTAATCCGAAAAATACAGGCCGTATGCCCTTTACCTCCTGAATCTCAGAAAGCTTATCATCATCTCCGTTGAGAATCACATGGCCGTCTTCCTTCAAAAAATCGAAAATCTCGGATTTGGCCCGCAGCACTCCGTCCCGGTCACCCAGAAATTCCAGGTGGCAGGCACCGATATTCGTAATAATACAGGTATCCGGCTTCGCGATTTCAGCCAGTCTGTGCATCTCGCCAAAATTGCTGATTCCCATCTCAAGAACTGCCATCTCATCCTCATCCCGCAGACGGAACACAGTCAGAGGCAGCCCCAGCTCATTATTAAAATTCCCCAGAGTCTTAAGAGTTCTGTATTTCTGGGAAAGCACCGCCCACACCATCTCCTTCGTGCTGGTTTTTCCCACGCTTCCGGTAATGCCCACCACCGGAATCTGAAGCTGCTCCAGATAATATTTTGCCAGAGCCTTCAAAGCCTCCAGGGTAGACTCTACCTGGATATAGTTTCCCCGCATCTGAGGAAGCTCATGCTCTGAGATTACGCAGAGAGCCTCCTTTTCAAACACCGATGGTATAAAATCATGCCCGTCAGCCCTTTCCCCCTTTATAGCGGCGAAAAGGCAGCCTGGCCGGGCCTTCCGGCTGTCTGTGGTGATCTCTGTGATCTCTTTTGCTCTGTCTTCCTCTCTTCCCCGGTAAATCCCTTTGCAGGCCTGAGCCATGCGTTCCAGCGTCATATTTTTCATAATCTGTTCCCTTTCCTGATAGATCCTTATCGTAAGCTCCTGCGGCTGCTTTTATTCAATGATATAGATCTGGCCCTCTTCTCCCACGGCAGACGAACCGCTTCCGCTCTGCGAAGTCTCGCCGCCTGAAGCCAAGGAGCCTGTGCCGCTCTCTCCTCCTTCAAGAATCACAATGTCTCCCTGATTTCCCTGATTCTGCGTACCGGAGGAAGCCTCTGTCTGTCCTGCTTCTGTTTGGAGAGCCTGGCTCTGGGCCTGGGTTTCGCTCTGGGCCTGTCCCTCTGTCTGGATCTGGGTGCTGCCGCCGGAGACGGAGTATTCCCCATATCCGTAATTTATGCCAGAGCTGTAGCATACCACCGGAGTCCCCACATCTATATTTTCGTAGATCACCGCCGCCTGCGCCGAGGGTGTGTTAATGCAGCCGTGGGAGCCTCCGTACTGGTATATGGTGCCTCCATAGACGCTTCTCCAGGAATCCGCATCGTGAATCCCCACTCCCCCATAGAAGGGCATCCAGTAATCCACGGGTGTCTTATAATCTTCTCCTGTAAGAATGGCGTTCTTTTCCTTGCCTACAATACAGAAGATCCCCTCCGGAGAGCCCATACCGGCGCTGGTATTGCCTGTCACCACAGCAGTTTCCACCAGAAGGCTTCCGTCTTTATAGTACCACATTCTCTGGTTTGTATAATCAATCTCCACATAGGTATCGCCAATATCATTTTCTCCTCTTGTTACAGCTCCCTCCAGGTAAACAGGGGAACGCTCCGCGGATTCTCCGGCCATCAGAAGCTGATAAAGTGCTTCCGTCTCACTTTCCCGGTCCATCTGCCAGCCGTAGGTAACCGCCTCCACGTATACGGTCTCCCCATTGGAGGTGACGAAGGGCTGGGAGGTACCGATCGTATCATAAGTGTCCGCCAGCTGGTTCACCCAGGCAGCCACCGCCTCCCGGTCAAAAACCGGCTGTTTGTTCTCATCCAGAGAAAGCCAGCTTGAGGTCGTCTCCTTATCCAGGGTTACGGTGACGTCTCCTCCCATCTGATAAGTGACTGTGATATTGGAATACTGATTCATCACTGCCGCCTCTGCTCTCAGTGCGCCGTCGTCTGCGTGTACCGAAGGCGTCAGGTAGCACCCGGATTCGGACAGATTCACCGTTTCCTGGTTCTGGTCAATGGCCGCCTCCAGAGTCTCTATCACCTTATCCCGGTTCAGTTGATTTCCTTCCACCTCCGGAACGATCCCGTAAGTCCCATCCTCCTGACGGGCCAGATAGGCATCCTGCGGCGCGGTCACCTGATCCGCCTGCATGCAGGAAAGGCTGTCTACCGCCTGTTCCAGCAGCGTCCGGTCATACGTAAAGGAAGTCTCCATTGTATACTCTGTATCTCCCCGGAAAAGCGCGGGAAGCCAGGCGAAAAAGTTCTGTCTCTCCAGAAACTCTTCTGTCTCTCCTCCTGAGACATACTGATAGCCGATGGCACTGCCCTGAATCGTTTCCTGATTTCCCTCCTTGGTCAGAAGGGTCATTTGATAATCCTCCACCTGGCCGGCGATCATCTCTTCCGCCGCCTCCACTGTTAGATCCGAGACATCCAGGCCGTTTATATACGTATGCTCAAAGAAATGATCTACATAGTGCATTCCGATCCCGATGTAAATCCCTCCGGCTGCGATGAATAAAAGAATCACAACCGTCAAAATAATTCCTGTGCCTTTTTTCATATGTATCCTGTCTCCTCCACCGTTACTTTTCTCGCTGCCGGTCACCCTTCAAGCGGCAGCTCTGACTCGCTGTTCACAGGAACAGACAAATTCCGCGCCCCGCAGGCATAGTATGAATCCTATTATATCCTGCCCGCAGGGAAACAGAAAGAAAACGCTGGTTAAGACTCTCTTGTATCTTTCTTAAAATTTACCAGTACAATACCTCCAAAGGCGCCCATGGGAATGCGGACCTCCCCCGCCTCCACGGGGATCAAAGCCGTTTCTTCAGTATATCCGCTCTTGTCCGAATAGAAAATCCTCCTTAAAGCTCCCCTCTTCTCCACGCCTGTCTCCCAGACCGTGAAGCGCAGCTCCTTGTCGTGGTCATTATTATTGAACGCCACAATCACCTGGCATTCCTCACTGAACCTGCCGTATGCCAGGCAGTTGTAATCCGCGCGGAGGAATCGCAGGGAACCGTGGGTCAGAACCGGATATGCCTTGTGCATCCGGATGGCGGCCTTGTGAAATTCCAGCATAACAGGATCCTCCCGTCCCCAGGGATACGTCCGCCGGTTATCCGGATCCGTAAATCCGCAGACTCCCGCCTCGTCCCCATAGTATACTGTGGGCGCTCCCGGCCAGGTCATCTGCATAATCACTGCCTCTCTCATTACCGCCGGTTCCACGCCCTCAGAGGCCGCCGCATGTCCCAGGGATTCCACACGCCCCACTTTGTGGTTCGTCCTGGTCAAAAACCTGGAATGGTCATGGTTGGAGAGTTCATTCATCGCCGTCAGAAGAGACGGTGCCAGAAAGCTGCCCATGTGATACCGCATGGCTCCGATAAAGCTCTCCGCGTTTCCTAAAAGTCCCGGCTGGAAATCGTCACTGTGCTTCTCCATTCCGGTAAAAAACCAGGTCAGGGGTTCCATAAAGGCATCGTAATTCATGACCGTATCCCACTGATCTCCGTGAAGCCAGGAAGCCGCATCTCCGTAATGCTCCGCCAGGATAATGGCGTTAGGATTTGCCTTCTTTACCGCCTTCCGGAATTTTTTCCAGAAGGTATGATTGTACTCACTGGAAAAGCCCAGATCCGCCGCCACGTCCAGTCTCCAGCCGTCTGCGTTGTAGGGCGGCGAAACCCATTTGGCCGCTATATTCAGAATATATTCCTCCAGCTTTGGAGAATCTTCATAATTCAGCTTGGGAAGCGTATCATGCCCCCACCAGCCTTCGTAAAAGGAGTTGTACGGCCACTCATGCTCGTTATAAAACTTAAAAAAGCTTCGGTAGGGACTGTCCGCGGAAATATAAGCCCCTTTCTCATAGTTGGACTGCTTCTCATAGATCTGTTCCCGGTCCATCCATTTATTAAAAGAGCCGCAGTGGTTCAGGACACCGTCCAGAATCACCTTCATGCCCCTTCTGTGAAGCTCCTCCACCAGCTCCGCAAAAAACTGGTTGCTGGCCTCAAGGTTCCTGGGATCCGTAACTCTCGTAATATATTTGGTGGCATGCTTATTGTCATTGTCCCATTCATGGAGAAGCCGCCCCTCCTCATAAACAATTTTTCCAAAATGAGGGTCAATATAATCATAATCCTGAATATCATATTTATGATTCGACGGTGAGACAAAAAGAGGATTGAAAAAGATCACTTCCACCCCCAGTTCCTGAAGGTAGTCCAGTTTATCCATAACTCCCTGAAGATCTCCCCCGTAGAATTCCCGGACGCCCATATAAGCAGGAAGCTTATACCAGTCCCGTACCCGGGCGGTTCCCTCTCCGATATAGATATATTCCCGATCCTCTACATCGTTGGTGGGGTCTCCGTTATAAAATCTCTCTGTAAAGATCTGATACATTACGGCTCCTTTGGCCCAGTCCGGTGTGGAAAATCCCGGAACCACACAGAAAGCGTTGCTCTCCTGCAGATCCTGTGAAACGCCGGATTTATTATAAAACAGCCGCAGCTTTCCTGTCTGAACCTCAAAATAGTAATAAATCGGTTTTTCTCCGGCTACGATCTCAGTTGTATAATAGTCGAATTCACCCTCGCTTTTTTCCAGCCGCATCAGATTCTTTACTGTACCGCTGATAAAGAAGACAAAATCCACGTTGTCCTTTGCTGTCCTGAACCGGATTTTGATCGTATCTCCTGTTTTCGGTTCCATAGGACAGACGTAGTTCCTCGTCTCATCCGAAAACAGGGCCCGCGTGTTAAGAACCGGGCGCATAAATGTAATATATCGCTGTGTTTGTGTCAAATATTTAAAGTTCTGTTCCATTCTTACCTCCGCTGCTATTCAAAACGGCATATCTCAGATCCCTCCCGGGAGGGCTGCATACAGTCTTTCTCTTCATTTTATACTAAATTTGCTCTGAATACAACTTTTATACTAAATTTGCTCTAAATGCAGCCTGTTTCCGGTTTCTGCTCACGCCGCCTTTTTCTCCACACGAAAACAGCCGGCTGCAATCAGCCGGCTGTTTTGGAGAAGGTATTTCTTCTAATGGGGTGTAGCAAAAACTATATAATGTATTGGGGGGTTTTACGATTATTATTATAGCATCGGTCCCAAAATAAGTGTGCATAAACTTCACAAAAATGAGGTTGCTTTTTTGTGCAGATTGACATCCCACTCTTTTTACCCCGGTTTTCGGCTCCGTCATTTCACCGAATTGTGAGGATTCTATGAGAAAAGAGCTTCGAACTCCATACGGCCAATCTTCTCTTTTTCAATCAGAAGGGCCGCGCAGGCATGGAGAACGCTTTCATTATCCCGCAGAAGCCTTTTTGCCTCCTGATAAGCGCCGTCAATAATATTCTTCACTTCCTGGTCGATAACAGAAGCCACCTCTTCCCCGTAAGCTCTTGTATGGGCCAGATCTCTTCCGATAAAGACCTCGTCCCCGTCCGCGTCATAATTAATCAGGCCTACCTTTTCAGACATCCCGTACTTTGTCACCATCGCTCTGGCAATGGAGGTGGCCTGCTTAATATCCTGGGAAGCGCCGGTAGTCACGTCTCCTATCACCAGCTCCTCAGCCACCCGGCCTCCAAGGCTCACTACGATATTCTGAAGCATCTGGCCCTTGGTGTTAAACATCTCATCCTTCTCCGGAAGTGGCATGGTGTAACCTGCCGCTCCGCGGCCCGTGGGGATAATGGAAATCGTATGCACCGGTCCCACGTCAGGAAGAAGATGGAATAAAATGGCATGGCCGGACTCATGATAAGCAGTGATCTTCTTTTCTTTGTCAGAAATCACCCGGCTCTTCTTCTCCGCGCCGATTCCAACCTTTACAAAAGCTCGGTTAATATCCTCCTGCTTCAGGTAAGCCCGCTGATCTTTGGCTGCGATGATAGCAGCCTCGTTCATCAGGTTTTCCAGATCCGCACCTGTAAAGCCCGCGGTGGTTCTGGCCACCTCTTCCAGATTTACATTGTCAGCCAGCGGCTTTCCCTTAGAATGAACCTTCAGAATCTCTTCCCGGCCCTTTACGTCCGGCCGTCCCACCGCGACAGACCGGTCGAAACGCCCCGGTCTTAAAATAGCGGGATCCAGAATATCCACCCGGTTGGTAGCCGCCATAACGATAATGCCTTCATTTACACCGAAGCCGTCCATCTCCACCAGAAGCTGATTCAGCGTCTGCTCCCGCTCATCATGACCGCCTCCCATGCCGGTGCCTCTTCTTCTGGCCACCGCGTCAATCTCGTCAATAAACACAATGCAGGGCTGATGTTTTTTGGCCTCTTCAAAGAGATCCCGGACTCTGGACGCGCCTACGCCCACAAACATCTCCACAAAATCCGAACCCGAAATGCTGAAAAAAGGAACCCCGGCTTCACCGGCGATGGCCTTGGCCAGCAGGGTTTTCCCCGTTCCCGGAGGGCCGACCAGAAGAACTCCCTTGGGAATTCTGGCTCCTACCTGAATGAATTTCTGAGGATCCTTCAGGAAATCCACGATTTCCTCCAGCTCTTCTTTCTCTTCCTGCAGTCCGGCCACATCCTTAAAGGTAACCCGCTTGGCATCTGGCGTAATCATCCTGGCCCGGGTTTTCCCGAAGTTCATCATCTTGGCGTTGCCGCCTCCGGCCTGCCGGTTCATCATCATAAAGACGATCACCACCGCAGCTCCTACCACCAGGGTGGGGAGGAATACAGTGAGGAAGACACTGTCCCTTCTTACGCTCTCCATATTCGTCTCTATAGCCGAATATTCCATGAGCCGGTCCTGTTCTTCTTTCACATCCGCCACATTTACGTATTTCACATCCCCGTCTGTGAGAACCACCCGCAGCGTTCCGGTAGGCACCTCCTGATTGGGCGTAATATCCACCCGAACCACCTCTCCGTTCGTTAAGGCGTCCTCGTACTCCTTCTGGTTCCAGGTCTGGCTTGCCTCCAAACCGCCTCTGAAGGTCATCAGAAGCAGAAGAATGATCACCCCGATCACCAGATAAAAACCAAGTCCTTTGGCATTTCTGTTCAATTTTGAATCTCCTTTCCAGCAGACAGTCCTCTGTCCGGCTCTCTCATTCGCCTACGAATTCCACTATGCCCACAAAGGGAAGATTTCTGTATTTCTGCGCATAGTCCAGGCCGTAGCCAACAACGAATTCGTCCGGTATATTAAAGCAGGTATAATCCACCTCCACAGATGTGACCCGGCGCTCCGGTTTATCCAGAAGCGTACACAGCTTCAGACTCCGGGGATTCCTCTTCCCCAGAATTTCCATAAGATAGCTGAGGGTCCGCCCGGAGTCCACGATATCCTCCACAATCAGCACATCCTTCCCATCCAGAGGCTCATCCAGATCCTTGATGATCTTCACAACTCCGCTAGATTTCGTATCGCTTCCATAGCTGCTCACAGACATAAAGTCCATAGTCACGGGCACTGTAATCCTCTTGGCCAGTTCACACATAAAAAAAACACTGCCCTTGAGCACACAGATTAAATGAACCTCCCGGCCCGCGTAATCTTCACTGATCTGCTTCGCGACTTCCGCGATCCTGGCGTTTATCTCCTGCTCCTGCAGAAAAATCCTGACCTTTTCTCTCATGTTGCTTCCTCCTCAATCTGTATTTTCAGCACTCTGTATGTATTCTCTCTCACCTTCGCGGCCTCGCTGATCCGGTATCCTACGACCCAGAGAACATGGCTCCCCTGGGCAACCAGCCAAATCCGATCCCTCTGGTCTCTGGGAATCTTCAGATCAATCAGATAATCCTTCAGCTTTTTCCTGCCTCCGGACTCATTTACCACCAGATAGTCCCCCGTCCTGCGGGTGCGCAGACAGAGATTTTGATCTATTGTATCACATGCAAGCCATTTCGTATACTTTTTTTCTTCCAGAATTTTCTCCGGCGCAGTCTCGCCCCGGACCGGAAAGTCTACCTGCACCTTCATTCCCTGAAAATGCTTCACTCCCGCTTCCGCCAGCAGAAGCTCCTCCGTGTTCTTCCGGCTGCCCTCTGCCAAAGCCGGCGCCTTTCTAAAACGGACAGAGTCCTTTTCCCTGACCGCCCTTCCCTCGCCCGGAAAAAAGCATTCCCTGCCGCACGGAAGCTTCGTAAGCCTCTCCAGGGCTTCCAGATGTACGCTTCCCACATCTGTAAGACCGCCGGTACACTTCTTAACGCATCTGCGCAGAAGCTCTTTTTGTATCAGCTCCGGCTGCTGAAAAAAAGGCAGGAGCTTAAGCACCCAGGACTGCCCGCCCTGCCTCATCTCCGGGACGATACACTTTTCTTCCGCCAGGTCAGTCTGCACCTGCAGGTACTCCCAGACCTCCTGCAGCCTAAGGGCCGCCTGGGCAATATGCCGGGATGCCCGGGAATTCACCTGGCTTTCCAGCGCAGGCAGTATCCCAAGCCGGATTCTGTTTCTGGTATACTCCGTCTCCAGATTCGTCCGGTCCGTGCGCCATCCGATTCCTCTTTCCTCCAAAATCCTCTCGATCTCTTCCCTTGACAGAAAAAGAAGGGGACGTATAATCCTTCCCTGTACCGGTCGGATTCCTCCAAGGCCCTTCAGCCCGCTTCCCCTGGCCAGTCTGAAAAGGACGGTCTCCGCCTGGTCCCCCTGGTTGTGGGCCACCGCCACCCTGTCTCCCTGCCAGAGCTTTCTTTCTTTCTCAAAGATCTCATACCGGACCTTGCGCCCCGCCTCCTCCAGGGAGATTTTTTCTTCCGCAGCGATTTTCTCCACTTTACAGTGTACCACCCTGCAGGGAATTTCCCACTCCCTGCAAAGTCCGTCTACCCACCGGGCGTCTCCCAGGCTCTCTTCACCCCGGATTCCATGTTCCACATGAATGACTTTTAGGGAAAACGGAACCTGCTTTCTGTATTCCTTCAGCGCGTACAGAAGGCAGACCGAATCCGCCCCTCCAGACACGCCGGCCAAAAGGCGCATTCCCGGGTGAATCATTTTGTATTCCTCAATGGTCTTAAAAATTCTCTCCAGTTCCTTCTTCCGCATCATATCCATGAATTTCCGAATCTATTCCTTTATTTCTCCCAAATCGTACCCACCAGAACGGTCATATCGTCCCTGGCCTGAAGCTTCTGCATCAGATATACCCGTTCCATCAGCCGTCTGGCATACTCTTTCGCGTTCTGGCAGGCGGCCTTCCTTATAACCTCCTTCATGCCTTCTTCCCCCTCCTCCTGGGAGAAGGCCTCCAGCACCCCGTCTGTCACCATAATCACCGTATCTCCCGGAGAAAGCTGTCGATGGACGCATTCATAATCCGCCTGCTGCATCACACCCGGAGGATAGGCGCTGGAATGAATCACTTCAATCTCCTCACCGTGGCACAGAAAGGTGTCCGCCGCCCCTGATTTCATCAAATCACATTTTGCATTATACAGATCTATCATACATAAATCAATGGTAGAATACATCTGTTCCCGGTTCTGCAGAAGCATACAGGAATTAATCATCCGCACTGCCGTCTCCTGGGGAAAACCGGCTTCAAGGAACTGCTCAAGCAGCTCAATCACTTTTTCGCTTTCCCGGCATGCCCCGACTCCTGAACCCATGCCGTCCGCCAGGCTCATAACTACCTTTCCTGTTTCCTTCTGCAGCAGAGCGTAATTATCCCCGGACACCAGCTCCCCGGCCTTGGTGATCCTGGAAACGCCGCAGAACATCTGATATCTGGTATCCGGCACGAAATGGAAATTCGCATACTCCGGCAGCACCGCGCCGTGGCAGTTCCAGGATGGACACATCTTCTTCTGACAGCAATCCGAGAGAATCTCGCCCACTGTCCTGGCGGAAACACAAGATTTACCTGTGCTTCTCAGAGTCAGATAAATCTCCGGCCTCTCCCCGTCGAAAAGAAATACCCGTATATTCCCCAGCTGGATGCCAAGATACTTGAATTCACGGCGAAGCTTTTTCCAAAGCTCCTGCTCAAGCTTCGGGACTCCCACGAATCCGTCTGCCAGCCGTCCAAGGAGCTCCGCCGTCCGGCACACCTGTTCCCCGGCAGCCGCCCTCTGCTCCAGCATCCGGTTTTTCCAAAGCAGCTCTCTTCTGGCTTCTTCATATTCCCGAGTCAAAGCTTCCGCTCCGTAATCCGGCTGAATACATGTCCCCTTCCAGGTCCGAATCAGTTTTTCCGAAACCTGTCCGCTCTCCTCCAGTTCACAGATCATCTCATAGAAAACGCGCCCTGTCTGAAAGTAATGCTCTCCCCAGCATTCTTCCTCCCTTGAACAGTTCCGGCACAGTCTCTCCTGCACCTGCCGGAACATTTCTTCCAGCTCTCTGTCCCCCAGACGCTCTTTCTGGCACGGCAGCTCCTGAAAAAGTCTGGCCAGCCCTTCAAAAGCCTCCGCGTATCTTAGGATCTGTTCCTGCTCCGGAAGAGGATATACATCCCGGATCCCATATTTCCCCGTTTTCTCTCTTTTCTGTATTTCCTTTCTCCCTGCCAGGAAGTTCTCCCGTATCTGCGAAATCGCGGTGAATAATTCACTCATGTTCTGACCTCCCCTGCCCGTCTGCCCCGCCTCCCCGGCAGACAATCCGCTGTACGCATCCGTATAAGCAGCAGCATCAATTATACCACTTTTCCCCCGCAGTTTCTGTCAAAACATGGAGCCCGGACAAGCCGTTTCACGGCCAGTCCAGGCTCCATGTTTCTTCTTGGATTCGCGCCCTGTCTTCCGGGGCCCTTTATTCTTCCGCCTTAAAGATAATCTCATCTTCATAGACAAGTCCCAGTTTATCTCTGGCGACCTTCTCAATAAACTCTGTGGAGTTCACGTAGTCCTTCAGATTCTCAATCTCTTCCGCCCGTATCTCCTGATCCTTGAGCTCCTGCTCCAGCTCTTCCTTTCTCTCTGTGTACTGCTGATTCTTCCGAATCAGATTTTGACTCTGTACCAGAAGGGCAATCAGGAGCACCATCACCACAAAGGCAATCCCCATCATCCCCCTGCGGTTGCTCTTACTGGCTCTTCTTTTTCTTCTCTGTCTCATTTATACTACCCCGTTTATCTCTTTTGTTCTTTTCTTTTTTTATTTTACCCCTTTTTTTCCTTAAATTCAATTCTTTTACAAGAAAATTCTCCAGCAGTATCTTTTTTGCCAGCTTTTTCGTCAGGCGTCCGGCCTTTTTTCCTGTCTCCACCGCAAGCTGAAGTGCTTTTCCCAGAACAAAGACCACCCAGCGGCTTACTGTTTTATGATAGAAAAAAGCGCCCAGAAAAATCCCGGCCGCCACGTAGCCCCGGATCACCCCGTCCGTTCCTGAAAAAACAAGGCAGAAGGTGAGAAAACCTGCTGTCATCCAGAAAAAAAAGTCCTCCAGAGAGAGCAGAACAATCCCGTGTGGAATCGCTCTGCGCAGAGAACGAAAGAGATCGTAGAACAGAGCCAGAGAAGCGCCGTGGAGAACAGAGAGCAGAAAAAGCCAGATCTCCTGACGGATCACGCTGCTCATCATTGAAGAAGCCTCTTTATAAGGCTGCCCTTCTTAGCCGGACTGCTTCCCTGATAGCTGAAGCTGTCCGCCGCTCCCGTCAGCTCCACTTCTCCTTTATCCAGATCCAGCCGGCCAATATGCAGCTCCTTCCCTTTGATCGACAGCATTCCCTGTTCTGTATCCAGAAGCACGCCGGAGTCATCGAAGGAAACCACCTCTGTCACGCCTGTGATGCTTCCCTGTTTTCTGTCTTTCCACAGAATACTGTGGGGCTTAATGCTTTTCTTTTCTTCCATACGCCTACCGGAACCGTATATTTTCTATTATTCTATGTCCCCTTCCGCTTTCCTATGACTGCGGCAGAGAATTCGCCGCCGCCATCTATAAATACCGGTACATTTCAGCGGCCGCCTCCTTCTTCACCGTTTCCTGCACAGACAACACCTCTACCCGCACGGCTTTTCCTCCAAACTGAATCTCTATGGTATCCCCCGGCTTTACAGACAGAGAAGCCTTGGCCTCTTTTCCATTCACCAGGACTCTTCCCGCGTCGCAGGCCTCGTTCGCCACTGTCCTGCGCTTAATGAGCCGGGATACCTTTAAATATTTGTCAAGACGCATTTTTCCCTCCAAACCACAGAAAGTACCTTCTGCCGGCTTTCTGTTCTCAATCAACTTAAAAGAGAATCCTGGAAAGCAGGATTCTCAGTTCTTCTGTCCTTATTCGTTTACTAAATCCTTCAGTGCCTTTCCGGCTTTAAACTTCGGAGTCTTAGAAGCCGCGATCACCATGGTCTCGCCTGTCTGAGGATTTCTTCCCTCTCTGGCTGCTCTCTCGGATGTCTCAAACGTTCCGAAGCCTACCAGCTGAACCTTCTCACCGTTCTTTAACTGTTCTGCAACGACATCTACAAATGCCTTCAGCGCCTTTTCCGCGTCTTTCTTGGATAATTCTGTCTTCTCTGCGATTGCAGCAATTAATTCTGTCTTGTTCATGGCTAAATTCCTCCTCTGGATTTATTTCTATCCTTATTCATCTTTTAGCAGATTTCCTGCCGCTGTGAACCTATTTTCTCATTCAAATAAGCCCTGGTATTATTTATATAATGCCGCAGGTCTTTTGTCAAGGAATTTCCGAAGAAGATCGCTTCAGGTTCTCAATTACCTGGAGCGCCGCCCTGGAAAAAGCCTGTTTTTCCAGTTTTTCCCAGCCGGTAGGCTTCCCGGCCTTCTCCGCCCGCTTGATCTCTTCCCACTGTCCCGGGACTTCCTCCGGCAAGGAGGAACCGCTGCCGAATACATGGGGATGCCTCCGAATCATCTTCCGGGAAATGCCTTCGATTACATTCTCAATCGTAAATAATCCTTCCTCCTCCGCGATCTGGGAAAGCAGCACCACCTGAAGCAGTACATCCCCCAGCTCCTCGCAGAGATTCTCCGGATTTCCCGTAGCCTTATACAGATCAATCCCGGCAACCGCTTCCGTCATCTCATTGATCATGCAGGGCTTCAGACTTTCCATGGTCTGGGCTCTGTCCCAGGGGCAGCCGTCTCTGCCCCTGAGCCTTGCCACAATTTCTCTGAATTTATCAAACTCTGAAATCCGCGTTTCCGATTCATGTCTCTGGTTCATTACAGCATCCTGTTAATCATTTCAAGAACCTGCGCTCCCAGAGCCTCAGATTTCGCATCCGCATCCTCCAGGGAGGTTCCTTTGATTCCATAGTAGAATTTTACCTTGGGCTCTGTACCGGAGGGTCTTACACAAAGCCATGCATCGTCCGTCAGATCATAGTAAAGCACGTTGGATGAGGGAAGACCGGTAGGCTTCACCTCTCCGGTGTCTGTATTCCGGATCGTGTCCGCTTTGTAATCCCTTACAGCGGTCACAGTATAATCTCCGATCTTGGCCGGAGGATTCTTCCGGAGAGTATCCATGATCTCCTGAATCTTCTGGAGTCCTTCGATTCCCTTCAGGGTAATGGACTTAATATCATCCTTATAGTAGCCGTATCTCTCATAGAGCTCAATCATGGCATCCCACAGGGTTTTTCCCTGAGCCTTATAGAAGGCGGCTGCCTCTGCCAGAGCCATGGAGGCTACGATGGCGTCTTTATCGCGGGCGTGCGTGCCAATGAGACATCCATAGCTTTCCTCAAATCCGAAAAGATATGTGCCCTTCCCGCTCTTTTCAAAATTCAGGATCTGCTGTCCGATATACTTAAATCCTGTAAGCACCTCGATTAAGCCTGTCCCGTAGTATTTCGCGATGGCGTCTGCCATATTGGTGGTTACAATCGTCTTAATCAGCACTCCGTCCTCAGGAAGCCCCTGAAGCGCTTTCTTCTGGCCGATCTCATAGTCTGCCAGAAGGCATCCGGACATATTTCCGGTCAGAGTATGGTATTCTCCCGTCCTACTGTCCTTCACTCTCACACCCAGACGGTCTGCGTCCGGATCCGTGGCCAGCACCAGATCCGCGTCGATCTCCTTTGCCAGCTTCAGCCCCAGTTCAAAAGCTTCGTCCGCTTCCGGGTTCGGATAGCTTACTGTGGGGAAATCTCCGTCAGGAAGTTCCTGCTCCTTTACTACATGCACGTTCTCGAATCCAAGCTCGGAGAGAACCCGTCTCACCGGAATATTTCCGGTTCCGTGGAGGGGTGTGTATACAATATTCAGATTCTTGCTCTCAGCAGCGATGGCCTCCGGATGAAGCACCAGGCTCTTCAGCTCTCCGATAAAAGCATCATCCACTTTGTCCCCGATCACTTCATACAGCCCTGCTTCTATGGCCGCGGCCTTATCCATGGTTTTCGCCGCCGTATATCCCGGCACCTTCTTCACCTCGGCCATAATTCCCGTATCGTGAGGCGGAGTAATCTGAGCGCCGTCCTCCCAGTATACCTTATAGCCATTGTATTCCGGCGGATTATGGCTGGCTGTAATATTAATGCCTGCCGTGCAGCCAAGCATACGAACCGCGAAAGAAAGCTCCGGCGTGGGGCGAAGGGATTCAAATACATACGCCTTAATTCCGTTGGCTGCCAGGCAAAGAGCCGCAAAATCCGCGAACTCCGGCGACATGTGCCTGGAATCATAGGCAATCGCCACTCCCCGATCCTTCCTGCCCAAGGAGAGAATGTAATTGGCCAGTCCCTGGGTGGCTCTCTGCACCACATACTGGTTCATCCGGTTCGTGCCCGCGCCGATAATCCCTCTCAGGCCCGCGGTTCCAAACTCCAGCTCCGTGTAAAACCGTTCCCGGATCTCTCCTTCATCCTCAGCGATCCCCCGAAGCTCCTCTTTGGTGGCCTCGTCAAAATACGGATCCTCCAGCCATTCTTCGTACGCTTTCCTATAGTTCTCCATTTTTCACCCTCCTGTTACGTGTTTTATCAACGATATAGGTAATTATATACTATCCAGTGAAAAAAGAAAACCGCAATTCCCGTATTTCAGTAAAAATTTGTCATCAGTGATGGAACAGGCGGATTCCCGTAAACGCCATGGCCATTCCGTATTTATTGCAGGTATCGATCACATCCTGGTCTCTCACAGAACCTCCCGGCTGGGCGATATAGCACACGCCGCTCTTGCGGGCTCTCTCAATGTTGTCGCTGAAGGGGAAGAAAGCGTCGGAGCCCAGCGTCACCTCTGTCATCCCGGAAAGCCATTCCTTTTTCTCTTCTTCTGTAAATACATCCGGCTTCCTGGTAAAGACCTTTTCCCAGGCGCCGTCTGCCAGGACGTCCATATACTCCGCTCCGATATATACATCAATGGCATTGTCCCTTTCCGCCCGGGTAATATTCTCCGCGAAGGGAAGCTCCATCACCTTTGGGCACTGACGCAGATACCAGTTGTCCGCTTTCTGCCCTGCCAGACGGGTGCAGTGGACTCTGGACTGCTGGCCGGCTCCGATTCCGATGGCCTGTCCGTCCTTTACATAGCATACAGAATTAGACTGGGTATACTTCAGCGTAATCAGGGCAATCTTAAGATCCCGGAGGGCTTCGGAAGAAACCTCTTTCTTCTCCGTGACAAAGTTAGAAAGGAGGGCGTCATCAATTTTCAGATCCTGGCGTCCCTGCTCAAAGGTGATTCCGTACACCTGCTTGTGCTCCAGGGCCTCCGGCACATAAGCCTCATCAATCTGGATTACGTTATAATTTCCTTTCTTCTTCTGCTTCAGGAGCTCCAGAGCTTCCTCTGTATAGCCGGGAGCAATCACGCCGTCGGAAACCTCGCGTTTAATCAGCATGGCCGTATCCCTGTCGCACACATCGGACAGAGCGATAAAATCTCCGAAGGAAGACATTCTGTCAGCCCCTCTGGCTCTGGCGTAAGCGCAGGCCAGGGGAGAAAGCTCTCCCAGATCGTCCACCCAGTAAATCTTCGCCAGTGTCTCAGTAAGAGGAAGTCCCACTGCCGCCCCCGCCGGTGAAACGTGTTTGAAAGAAGTAGCTGCCGGAAGCCCCGTTGCCTCTTTCAGCTCTTTTACAAGCTGCCAGCCGTTAAATGCGTCGAGAAAATTAATATATCCCGGCTTTCCGGAGAGAACCTTGATAGGAAGCTCGCTTCCATCCGCCATATAAATGCGGGAAGGCTTCTGATTGGGATTGCATCCATATTTTAACTGTAATTCTTTCATTCCTGTTCTCCTCTCACTGATTCTTATTCACGATCTTCGTTTCACAATCTCCTGATGCCAGGTCGATATATCTCACAAACAGAGAAACCTTATTTTCTTCATTCAGGCTTTCCCAGAGCATTTTCGTAAAGTCCCCGCAGTCATCCGGAATATCCACAAGCTTCGGCTCCCCCTCAAAGCTTGGAAGGGGATTGCCGTCTCCCTGATAGGTATGGATAAAGCGCCCTTCGCCGGGCTGGGGAGCATCATAGGAGAATGTATACCGCAAACACTCGTCCGGATTGCCGTTGCTGCTTTTCAGAATCGACATTTCATAGGAGCACGCTCCATTTTCCACTGTAAGCACTGCGGAAATCCTGGGCGTATAGTTGGGAGCGTCCGGCTCAAATTTCCGGCTTTCAAGAGAGCCGGCAAAGCTTTTTCCCTGGCTCACCCCTTCATATACGGTATCCGTCTGATCTCCATTGGTCACAATGGTCTGATTGCCCAGAACGCGAACCGGGGCATAGATAATCAGGCTCGGGTCTGTCAGCTTGGAGGGGTCGTAGGCCTGGGTCCGGATTCCCTGTCCATCCTCTACGAATATACGGTTTCTGCTGTTCTCGCTTCTCCCCATAATGAAATATGCCGCCACAGCCTTCCTGCCATCCCTGCTTCTTCCGATCACAATCCCTCTTCCCGGATAGCTGATTTCCTGCAGTTCCTTTTCCAAAGAAATTTTGTTCATCTGCACTTCTCCTTTCCTTTCCGCGCCATTTCTTCTCGCCCTGAAGGCTGTTTTTCTGACAATAGCAAAAAAGACCAGCCTCCGGACACTCTCTTTTGCCCAGACGGTCGGCCTCTCACATTCTGCACTTCCTGTGGTCATTTCCACTTCCGTCAGTCATGCAGCTGTCTACACCATATCATTCTTTTTGTAAAAAATCAATCCCTAATTTTACCGCTGATGCCATTCCTTGCAGCCTCGCGGAATCCTTTGGCGGTAAAATCCGGTCTCAAAAAATCCACATGCTCCACAGCAGAACTGCCATCATACAGGTCAGCGCAGCCGCAGGCCCTTTCCTCCGGTCCATTTCAAAGGCCAGAAGCCCCATACACGGAAGAATCAGCAGAGCCGCCGGGGTCAGGCTTCCGCCCCTTCCCTGATAATAGCAGATCCAGGCTGCGTAATATCCGCATCCGCATGCCAGCGCGAAACCATCCCTCCAATTCAGCTCTCTCTTTTCCCCCGCATATCCTCTGTTTTTTAAAAGAGAGACTGTCAAAAAGCACAGAAGGCCGAGAATCAGCGTGCCCGCTTCCAGTATTGCGCCGTGATTCTGTTCACTCAGAGCAGCTGCCGAAGCCGTCGCCGCCAGCCAGAGAAGAACCGGAGCCAAAAACAGAAGCCCGAGAACGCATCCCCATAGATCAAATTCCCACGTGTATTTTTTGTTCCATCCCATACTTCCTGTTCACCCTTTCATCCGTATACGGATCCTCTGCCCGCGAGTGTGTCAGCACATGAATTTCCCGCGGCAGTACAGCCGGCAGGCGGATAAGTAAAGCTGTGCAGATTTGCCTGCCGCAGCTCGTTTATCCTCCTGCCGCCGAGGAACCGCTCTGTATTTTCAGTAGTATAGGACAATTTTTTCTCCGGTGAAATCTGTTTTCTGTGAAAAACAGATAAAATCCCGGTAAAAATCATGAGATATGTCAGATCATCCGGTACCTCTGCAGACAGGCCAGAATCTCCTGGGCGCGCACTGCCGCCGGGGCGCCGGCTCCGTAATTTCTGGGAACCATGGAAAGCAGCCCGTCTTTTCGGATCTTCTCTTCTGCCAGAGCTGCCAGCTCCGCGGCCGTCCGCTTTCCGTTGGCCGCCCGCTCTAAAAGCCAGGGTATAATGTAAGCCAGGGCCGCCGTCTGAGTCTCGTCCACGATCTGCTCCAGATATCTTAGATCCACTTCTGTCTTGTCAAAGCTTAAGGTGTCCCATCCATGAACCCGGGCCTTCTCAATTCGCCGGGCGGTAACCGGCTTCTTTACCCAGGTCCGTTTTTCCGCCTTGCCCTCTGTCACTTCTTCCGCCAGAGCACGGGCCTTCTCTGTCACATCCTTTGCCACATAGCAGTCCATCTGAATCACTGTATCCGCCACAGACAGATAAGCTCCTGAGCTTCCCGCCACCAGTACGGTAGAGATGCCCAGATCCTGATACAGGCTGCGGATAAAGCGGATAAAAGGAGTAATTGGCTCCTTTTTATCCTCCACCAGCCGGGCCATCCGGTCATCCCGGACCATAAAGTTGGTAGCGGATGTGTCCTCATCAATCAAAAGCACCCGGCTGCCGCTGGCCAGAGCCTCCACCGTGTTGGCTGCCTGAGAGGTGCTGCCGCTGGCATTCTCCGTCACAAAATTTCTGGTATCTGTGCCGCTGGGGAGATTGCTGATGAACATGGAAATATCCACCTGATGGATGCATCTTCCCTCTTCTGCCCGAAGCTTGAAGGCTGTCTCATCGGTAATGACATATTCCCGTCCATCTCCCTGGATGTGGTTGTATACGCCCCGCTCCACAGCCTTCAGGAGGGTAGATTTCCCGTGATAGCCTCCTCCTACGATCACCGTTATGCCCTTTTTTATCCCCATGCCTCTTAAGGGTCCCCGGTGAGGCAGATTCAAGGTCACCGCCGTACTCTCCGGGCTCTTAAAGGGAACCGCGCCCTTCATGGGTCTCTGGGAAATCCCGCTCTCTCTTGGCAGAACAGAACCGTCCGCCACGAAAGCGGCCAGCCCCTGCTTTTTTAACTCTTCCCGGATATACTGCTGGTCGTCCGCCAGGGCAATGATCCCGTCCAGCTCCTTTTTCATCCCAGGCCCGAAGACAAAGGTCCTCCTGGCCGCCTCCGGAAGAAAGCCAAATAAAATCTGTTCCAGTTCTCCTGCGGCAATGGTTCTTCCATAGGCAGGGAAGCCCACTTCCAGACGCGCCTCCACTGTCCCGTCAGACAGAAGCACCGCTGTGCGCTCCAGCACCTCCTGCCCGGTCCGGCAGGCCGTAACCATTCCGCTCTTTCCGGAACCTCTGCGCTCCTGCCCTCCGCTTCTTAAATTTCTGTGAAGCCGCCGCAGAAGATAGTCTTCCGCGGCCATTTTCCTGTGGCGGCTTGCAAAATATTCCTCCGGAATGCTGTTTTTGTACAGCAGCCGCACCCTGGAGGGAGTGGCGAAGGGATCCCCCTGCACATGGTCGATGCACAGTATGTACGTTCCGAAATTATATTCCCCCTCCAGTATCTTATAGGCTTTATATCCTTTATGGTCGATCTGTTTCAGCTGTCTTTTTAATTCATCCTGGGTCTTCATACTCTTTCCGTCCTTCTATTCCTTCCGTCCTTTCCTTTCCGGGCTGTCAGCTTCCCCACTCCCGGCGAATCCGGTCCAAAAGCTCCATTACATACAGGGTATGCTTATGGGGCATCTCCGGGCATTCCAGTCTGCCCTCCTCCAGAGCGCGCTTACAGGAAAGCACCTCGTATTCGTAGCCTGTGATCTGTTCCGGCCGCTCAATGGTTTCTACCAGACGGTACTCATTGTCATAAATCCGGAACCGCTCAAAATTATTGATATTGTCTACCTCCAGGTAGCCCTCGGTGCCGTAAATCACGCCCCGGCGTTCTGTCACAGCCTGCATAGTGGAAAACAGCCCCGCAGAAACACCGCCTGGATAGATAAAATTCAGAAATTCCTGTTTGTCTACGCCCGTGTCATGGCGAACCATGGAGGTGGAAATCTCCTGAATCTCATCGCCCAAAACCCAGGTGGCAAAATTGATGGTATATACCCCAAGATCCAGCAGCGCCCCTCCGGCCAGCTCCGGCCGTATCATTCGCTCTACCTGCATCAGGGAATACCCCAGGTTTGCCGTAAGTCCCACAATCTTCCCGATTCTTCCCTGTGTCAGAAGCTCTTTCAGCTTAAAGGACATGGGCATATACCGTACCCACATGGCTTCCGTGATAAAGACTCCCTTCTCGGCAGCCAGCCGAATCAGCGCTTTTGCCTCTGCTGCGTTTTCTGTAAAGGCCTTCTCGCACAGCACCGGCCTTCCGTGCTCAATGCAAAGCTTCGCGTGCTGATAGTGATGGGAATGGGGCGTTGCCACATAGATCAAATCCACATTTTCATCTGCCGCCAGATCCTCGTAGCTTCCGTATGCTCTCTCGGCTCCGTATGTATCCGCGAACTTTCTTGCTTTTTCATAGCTTCTGGCGGCCACCGCGTACAGGGTTACCTCCTCCATCTCTCTCACTGTGCCTGCCATAGTTGCCGCGATTCCTCCGGCTCCCAAAATACCTAACCTTAACTTCTCCATCTTATATCCTCCCGAATACTGTCATTGACTACTACTGGAAAGTCTAACGTATATTTTCAAGAAATGCAAGATAAAAAGGGGCAGGCGTGTCAGCACACTAACCTTTCCCCCATCTCATAAAAAAAAGATACAGACTTCCCGCCGTCTTCCCTGCCGCCAGAGAAAGAACCAGAAGCACAGTTCCTTTCGTGATTCCAAGTCTCCGGCTGAATACCGGAAATACGTTGGCCAGTTCGGCCAGAGCCAGAATCCATCCGCCCACAAAGGTTCCCATAAACAGTCCGCAGATCCCCAGGCCCGCCGCCCCTAAAGGCAGCTTTAGCTTTGGAAACAGTGTCATGCCGGTGCCCCAGAGGGCTCCCAGAAGGATAGCCTTTTCATACAGAGAAATTCTGTCGGCGGTCCGTGAGATGCCCGCGAATCTGACAATAATTTCCAGTCCGGTCATCAAAGCCACCACTCCTCCGGAAATCAGCACTCCGGAAGAGAGGCCGATTACAGCAAGCAGTACATTTCCCACGTTCAGCCCTCCTGTCCTTTTCCTTTCATTTCTCTTCCCTCCGCCTCAATCAGGGTTGTATCCACTTCATCCTCATACGTCCTCATCTCCACTTCCAGAGGCGACGGGTCTGTGGTCCGCTTCTTTCTGGAGAAATGGTTAAAATATACTAAAATTCCGATCCCGACTCCCAGCGAGTACGTAACTTCCAATACTGTAAAGCCATCTGACGCTTCTCCCGTAAACTGCCTGTAAAGCTGGCCAAAAAGATTTGTAATGCCGATATCATTATTAAAAGCCATAATGGAAAAAGCAGCTCCGAAAAAAGACAGGAAGCTGACCAGCACGGTTTTGCACCAGCTCCATGCTTCTGAAGTCTTTTTTGTCTTTTCCATAGTCAGAATAAAGTCGGACTCTCCCAGATTGCACACTTCCAGACCCGGCAGCTCCTGCTGGACTGTCTCTATGACGTCCGTTACAGAAAAAACGTATCTTCCGGGGCCCCGGATTTCACTGGTGGGAAGCTTAATGGTTTTCGCCCGGTTTTCCACGGTCTTCTCCCGGCAGAGAACCGTGGCCACATCCTTCAGGCTTACCGGAGTGCTGTGGATGCGGATATTTCTGTCTATCTTCAGGTACAGCGTCTCATCTTTCATTCCATCCTGCCTCCTCATACCGCACCAGTACAGCGTCGTCCGCCGGCCGGGCAGGTTCTCTGACGAAATACCAGGCCGCTCCGGCCAGGAGAACCGCAAGGAGCAAAAGGAGAATGCATTTCGCCATTCTATTCCGGTTCAGAATCATCACACCCTTTCTGCTTCTTAGTGTGACCCTTTTTCTCCCTGTTTATCCCTCAGAATCCGGAAAATTCAGAATTTGAAAAAGACTGCCGCAGTGTTCCTGCCGCACGCGCATCAAAAGGCCTGTACCGCCGCTGCAGTACAGGCCCTTCAAAATTACAGACATATTGTATTCCGTTTTTCATCTGCAGGATATCTGAATATCCCGGTAAAATTTCAGTGCTGCGGATTACCTCTGAATATCCGCAATTAGATTTCGATGCTGCGGATTACCTCTTTCAAAGAGTCCGCGCTTGCTTTCAGTTTCGCGATCTCCTCATCCGTCAGCTTCACATCCAGCTTGCCCTGCACACCGTTGGGGCCTACCAGAGTAAGAACGCTCACACATACGTCATCAATGCCATACTCGCCGTGCAGCATGGAAGAAACCGTCATAACGGAATCAGAAGAAGCCATCAGTGTAGCACAAAGCTGGCATACGGAGGCAGATACCGCATAGAAGGTAGCGCCCTTTCTGGAAATAATCTGTCCGCCTGATTTGTGTACATATTCGGTCATAGCCTCCTTGTCAAGGGGCGCGAATTCCTTTCCGTGCTTTTTCATCAGCTCAGGATAGTCATCTAAAGACGCGCCTGAAACGTCCGCGCAGGACCAGGGAATAAAGGAAGTATCGCCATGCTCTCCAAACACATACGCGTGAATGTTCTTCTGAGCAATATCATAATGCTCGGACAGTCCGTAGCGGAGACGTGCCGTATCCAGGATTGTACCGGAACCAACGATCCGATTCTCCGGAATACCAGAGGTCTTGATAAATACATATGTCATAATATCTACAGGATTTGCAACGATTACATACAGAGCCTCGGGAGCAACCGCTGTAATCTGAGGCGTAATGCTCTTCAGAATGTTTACGTTGGTCTGCGTCAGTTCAATTCTGGTCTGACCCGGCTTACGAGCGATACCGGAGGTAATGATTACAATGTCAGAACCCTTCGCGTCCTCATAATCGCCTGCGATGATAGAAATAGGAGTTCTGAAAAATGTACCCTGGGCGATATCCATAACCTCGCCTAATACTTTTTCTTTGTTAATATCGATCAAAACGATCTCTGATACGGAGTTGTCTTCCATTGCCAGTGTATACGCAATTGTAGAACCAACACTTCCAGCTCCGATAATAGTAATTTTTCTGCCCATGTCTCTAGTCCTCCTTGACTTTAGTAAACTAACATTTTTCACTTTGTGATTAATTTAACAACTTTTTCAGCAAATTGTCAACCCCTATTCAGCATTTTTCTTAAGTTTTACATATCGTTTTCAGATTCAGGCTGTAAATATTGTCGGAACTTCTGCTGTTTCCTTCCTCACTCTCCTGCATGCCGCAGTTTTCTGAGAATCCTTTTCTCCGCCCTGGAAACCTGAACCTGGGTCATGCCCAGGCGCTTCGCCACCTGAATCTGGGTCTGATCCTGGAAATACCTGAGGCGGATAATCTCCTGCTCCCGCTCGTCCAGAAGATTTAAAAGCTGGTTCAAAAGCATTCTGTTCAGGAGCTCCTCATTTCTGTCCTTCTTGTCCGGCAGACGGTCGGCCAGCAGAACCGGCGTCCCGTCCCCGCTGTAGATGGTCTGGCTCAGGGACTCTACCTCCGATACAGCTTCCATAGCCAGCACCAGCTCCTCCGGACAGAGTCCGGCTCTGCTGGCAATCTCTTCCACTGTAGCTTCCGAGCCTTTTTCCTTCTCAATGGCTTCCCTGGCTCTGCTCGCCTTGGCCGCTGCCTCCTTATGCAGGCGGCTGACCTTAATCATTCCGTCATCCCGGAGAAACCGTCTGATTTCGCCGGTAATCATAGGAACCGCGTAAGTGGAAAAGCATACGCCAAAGGATGTATCAAAATGGTCAATGGCCTTCAGAAGCCCGATGCATCCAAGCTGTATCAGATCTTCCTTTTCGCAGCCCCTTCCCCGGAACCGGCGCACCACCGCGAATACAAGGCCCATGTTTTCTTCTACCAACTGTTCTCTGGCTTTTTTATCCCCTTCGTGTACCTGTTTAATTAACGCAAGGGTATGCTCCATCCGCCAGACCACTACCTTTCAAATTTATTTTCCCGTCCGATCTGCCTGGTCATCGTTACGCAGGTGCCCTTCCCGACTTCCGAATCCACCTTCAGGGTATCCATAAACGCTTCCATAAACGCGAATCCCATACCGGCCCGGTCGCATTCTTCTTTCGTAGTAAACATGGGTTCCATAGCTTTTGGGATATCTTCGATTCCCTTTCCCGTATCCAGGACCTTTACTTCCAGGGTCTGCCCCGTAATTCTGCATTCAACCACCACTTTTTTTACTGCTCCCTCATACCCATGGATGATGGCGTTTGTCACGGCCTCAGACACAGCCGTTTTTACGTCCGCCACCTCTTCCAGAGTGGGATTGAGCTGTGTCATAAAGGCTGCCACAGCCACCCGGACAAACCCTTCATTGCAGGAGCGGCTGTCAAACTCCAGTCTCATCTCATTTTGCTGCATGTATCTCTCCCCCTTATAATAAATTTAAGCGCTGCGGCATACCTTCATAAATGTCGATCACTTTATATACCCCCGATAGGGTCAGTATTCTGCGCATTCTTTCATTGACTCGGACAGCGATAACCGTTCCACCCATAAAGCGCATGGTTTTATATCTCCCCATAATCATCCCGACTCCGGAGCTGTCCATAAAATCCGTCTGTTCAAAATCAAACACCATACGCCGGATGTTTTTTCTTCGCAGAATCCGGTCTGCCTCATACTGTATTCCCTCTGCATTATGATGATCGATCTCCGCCGGAAGGTGAATGGTAAGGGTGGTCCCGGCAATCTCAAATGGCTGTCTCATAATTCTGTTCCCCCTTAGATTAAAAATTTGTCATCGTTCTCTCCCGAAAATCTTTTTATACCGAACAACAGAAAGCACGCTCTGCAGACGTTTTATTGTCATGTATAAAAAAACAGAGAGCGCACGGTTTCTTTTGCCGCGCACCCCCTGCTCCGGGGTTTTTCACCTGTATCTCCCGCTTCTAATAGATTGTAATGGCGTTTCCGTCACCTGTATTCGCAGTTTCCGCGCCGGACGTATCGGTGCCGGAAGCGTTCGTCTCGCTCTGTCCTGTGCTCTGGCCGCCGGTTCCCTCCGCGTTCTGTCCCGTAGCGGCATCGCCCAGTCCGCTGATGTCCGCCGCACCTGTAACATCCTGCTGGGTCCCTGAGGTATCTCCTACAATGTAAGACTGTACCTCTGCCGCCCGATCCGGGTAGTATGTAATAAACTGATTAAAAATTGTGTCAGACTGATCGTAATTCCCCAGATTATAATACGCGAACCCCAGATAAAACAGCGCCTGAGCGTAATTGGAATTCTCTCGGTTCGGGTCCGCGTCCACCGCCTGCTGAAGCTGAGTTGCCGCTGTGGAGTAATCTCCGTTGGCATATGCCTGGGTTCCTGCCGTATAGTACTCATTGAAAAGACTGCTCTGCACCGCCCCGCTTAAGCTGTCATAAAGGGTCTTCGCGTTCCCCTCAAAGTCATCAGCGTTCAGAGAGGTAATCATACTGGCCGCTGTAGACTGATCTCCGCTGATGTACAGATTCGCGATAGCCAGCAGGTCATCGTAGCTCTGCACCTGGCTGCTGGCATCCTCCTGCTCCTGCTGGGCCGACTCCACCTGCTGCAGATATCCGTCGATCTCTTCCTCCAGCTCCTGTACTCTGGCTGACTCCGAAGCAAGCTTCGTATTGGCGTCTGTCACCTGCTGGTTGGCCTGGTCGTTTACTGCCTGTCGGTTGGCCGGCACTACCAGAAACCATACAATGGCGCCGCCCAGAAGAAGCCCCAGAATAATATTAATAAAAGTGGCTATGGTGGAGCTGTCCCGGAAAGTAGTGGGCTGAATAATCATCTCCGTTCCGCTCATATACCGCAGAGTTCCGGAAATTCCTCTTTCTTCCTGCTCCCGCTCGTACTTTTTATGGCGCCGGCTCAGATTCGTACTCTTCCCCGTAACCTCCTCGATTTCCTGCAGATACCGCAGGGTGGTGGTATTCGTGGTGTCGATCTGCGCCGTTTTTTTCAAAAGACGTCTGGCCCGCTCATACTCCTGCCGTTTCATGTAGAGAAGCGCCAGAAGCTGATACGCCTTCACCAGCTTGGGATTCTGGCTGATTACTTTCTTCAACTGGATAATGGCCATATCCTCGTTATCTTCTCTGCAGTACATGACAGACTGATTGTACTTGCGGATGGTCTGGTTCATTACATCCAGCCTGTTTTTGTTGGACTGAAGCATGTCGATATAGTGATCTGCCAGGTTGTCTTCTGATTTCATATTTTTGCTGACTACCCACTCACAAAGAGCGCTGACCGCCTCTCCGATTTCAAAATAGCACAGCCCCAGCAGATTTCTGGCGTCAATATTTTCTTTGTTGAACTTCAGACTCCTCTTCAGACAGGCAATGGCCCCGTCCATATCCCGAATCTTCGCTTTCTCCAGGCCCTGATTGTACAGCAGATTGGAAATCCGCATAATGCGCTTCTGGATCGTTATATCCGCGCCGCATCCGGGACAGTAATCAATGGCAGCAAGAGGGGTATTGCAGTAAACACATCTCATCCTATCCCCTACTTTCTGTTCTTCCGTTCTTCTTTCAGCATTTCCTTCAGTATATCTGTTACGTCTGTAAGATCCCGGCTGTAAATGGCATCCTCCGCCTCATTTACATCCATACTGGGATGGTATTTCTTTAATTCCTCTTCATAATTAATCATCTGTACCTCTCCTCCTGCCCTTTTTCTCCTAAGGGCTGCTGCAGTCAGCCGCGCGTCCAATACCTCTGCCGCCATGCCGCAGCCGGCCGGACTGCCGCGGATTACTCTCCCCGGCGCATCTTAAGAAGCACGGATTTAATCTCTCCCACCAGATACAGAGAGCCTGCACAGAACAGCATACTCTCCCCCCGCTGCTTAAGCGCCTTCTTAAATGCTTTTTCTACATCCGTCTCCACGTATACCGGAGCCTTAGTATGCCTGGAAAATTCCCTGCCAAGTTTGGCGGCCGGTACCTGTCGGTAGCCTCCCACCTCCGTAACGACTACAAAGGAGAGATCCACCGCCTGGCAGACAGTCTCGATCATTTTCTCATGTTCTTTGTCCGATACAGCGGAAAATAAAAGGGAAACCGGCATACGTTCCCGGACGCTTTTCACTGTATGGATCAGTTCCCGGATCCCATCCTCATTGTGGGCTCCGTCCAGGACAACCCCCGGCAGCACCGTCTCCATCCGTCCGGCCCAACGGGTATTCAGGATTCCCGCAGCTGCGGTCTCATCCGAGATCTCCTTTTCCGGATCCAGAGCCCGCAGAGCGGTCAGGGCCAGCGTACTGTTTACCACCTGGTACTCTGCCAGATAAGGTACGGTTACCCGCATACGCTCATAATACCTGTTATTAAGAATAAAATCAATGCTTTTATCCGTTTTTGAACAGATTCGCCACATGGATGCGTCGCAGGCATGCTGAGGGGCATGCTTCTTTTGGGCCTCCTGCCGGATGACTGCGGCTGTCGCCTCATTTCTGGCATCATAGACCACTGGGACTCCCTCTTTAATAATTCCCGCCTTCTCCCAGGCAATCTTCTCCAGTGTGTTGCCCAGATATTCCATATGATCCATCCCGATGGTGGTAATCACAGTGACGGCCGGATGTTCCACCAGATTTGTGGCATCCAGCCTTCCTCCAAGTCCCGTCTCAAGCACCAGGTATTCCACCCTGGCTTCTCTGAAAAGAAGCAGACCTACTGCAAAAAGAAGCTCAAAATAGGCCGGATGGTAAAACCCGTCCTTCTCCATCTCGTCCACCGCGCGTTTAACCCTGGCAAAAGCACCGGCAAAGGCCTCTCTTCCCACCTGTTCTCCCTGAATCACAATCCGTTCCGTAATCTCGACCAGATGGGGTGACGTAAACAGCCCTGTCTTTTTTCCGGCCCGCGTCAGAATTGATGCCAGAAAGGCGCAGACAGAGCCTTTTCCGTTGGTTCCCGCCACATGGATGACTTTCATTTCTCTCTGGGGATAACCCAGCCGCTTTAAAAGCTCCCAGGTATTCTCCGGTTTATTTTTCTTGGCAAACTTTGGAATTGACTCTATATACTCTACAGCTTGCTCATAAGTAAATTTATCTGTCTGTGTCTCCATATTTCCTCCCTGCGAATACCGCCTGTCCTGGTTAAATTCCCCGCGGCAATCAGCGGGGTATAAGCGCCAGAGTTTTCCTATCCCGCAGCCGGAAAAGGCAGCCCGGACTGCGGCCGTCCAGCTCCCTGCCGGCTGGAATAAGCCGGCGCGGCATTCTGCTGTACAATAACAAATAGCATTTTTAGACTCCCAGCTGATATACTATACCACAGAGCCTTCACCTTTCAAGCAGTTTTTTTCGCAAAATCCGCCCCTTTTCTTTTTCCGGACGTCTGACGTCCTTCTGCCTGGAGCTTTTTGCCGTTGGCTTCCCGGAATTTCCAATCCCTTATGAAATCCTTAATATTGCGTATCATTGTTTGTTTTTATGGACAGTTTCGGAGAGCTATGATATAATTACAGTGATTTTAAATCATTTTACCTACAGAAAGGAATTGGGGAATTATGAAAAAGAAACTGTTAGTTGGACTCTTATCACTTGGAATGATTTCGCTTCTCAGCGGATTTGACAGCGCTCAGACGGCTGATTCTGTTCTGGACAGCATGCAGCAGGCTTCTGCTGAAGCAGACAACATGAGCATGGAGATGGCCATGAATCTGGATCTGGGCGTTGATGTAGGAGACGGCACCACCACCTCCACCATCGCGGTTGCCATGGACGGCGGCTTCAAGGTAGACTATATCCTCAGCCCCCTCTCCATGATGATGGACGGCTCTTTCTCCATGTCAGCCATGGGCCAGAATCAGGATATGTCCATGACCATGTACATGGTGACCAATGAGGACGGCCAGGTAGACTCCTACGTTTACACAGAGGATTCCACCACAGGTGAATCCGGCTGGACGCACAGCTCCGCAGATATGGGCATGGATCTTGACGCTCTCATGGAAATGCAGAGCAGCATCACAGCCGCTGACTATGCGGAGTGGGGCCTTACCTTTGAGCTGGCTCCGGAAGCTGCGGATGTAAACGGAACAGAATGCTATCTCTTAACTACCTCCATTGATTCCACTACTCTGTCCACGATGATCGATAAAGTAGCGGAACTCAGCGGAGAAGCGATTTCTGACGAAGATATGGCTACCATTGATCAGGGGCTTGCTTTCCTGGATGGTCTTGTGATGAATATTGAGTATTATGTAGATACGGCTACTTATCTTCCCATCCAGATGCATATGGATTTCGACGGCACCGACCTCAGCGCCATCAATTCTCTGATCGCCGCTTCCATGGGCGACGCTGCAGAGGGTACTACGGTAGCCGTAAATCTTAATAACCTCTCCATTGACGCCACTATGAGCTATGGAGATGTTGCTGAGATTACCGTTCCTCAGGAGGCCATTGACAATGCGGTAGAAGCAGATGAGACAGAAAGCCTGGCAACCTATGAGGATGTCATTTCCGGTACAACAGATGAAACAGCTGCCGCAGAGACCACAGCAGAAACGGCTGCAGAAACTGAGACGGCTGCTACTGAAGCCGCAGCAACTGAGACTGCCGCTTCTGAGACAACAGCTACAGAGGTTGTGGTCGAGTAAAGAATAGAAAGCACACTTGGCAAACCTTCTGTTGTTATAGCTCAAATACTACCCCACAAGCGCGGGAATAGAGCTTCGTCTCGTTAAAAACAGAATTCTTTTACATGAACTGCCGCACAGTTTCTTCCGAAGCTGTGCGGTAAAATTTATCTTTTCAGTATCATCATTTGGAGTTTAAAAATGGCCGCAGTCCTTCTTTCACCTTTTTATCTTTTATTAAACTATTACCTGCTGCGCCGGATGCTTCTCTGGTTCTCCACTTTGAACGAATTCCTGGGACGCGTTTGGTTTGTGGCGCCTTTTACCCTTCTGTTTCTTCTGCTGGTGTTCTCACCTCTGGCAGCCGCCTTTACAAAAGGCAGAGCAAAGGCCGTTGCCCAGCGAATCTGCAATTACTGGCTGGGAATTCTGATGTATTTACTGATCTTTTTGCTGCTGGCCGATCTGGCAGCTCTGATCTTTCGCCTTTTTCGCCATCAGCCTGTATTTTCAAATCCCTCCAGAGGCGTGATTCGAATCGGAGGCGGGATTGTGTTTCTGGCCGTTCTCTCTTTTTCCGGATATGGAATTTTCCACGCCAGACACTTAAAGACGGTCCATTACCAGATCTCTCTCTCTAAAAAATCTCCCCTGCCTTCGCTGAAGATCGCCCTGGCCGCCGATTTTCACCTGGGTTATAACACCGGCAGAAATCAGATGCAGCGCCTGGTCAGAAAAATCAACAAAATGCATCCGGATCTCATTGTGTTTGCCGGAGATATTTTTGACAATGACTTTGATGCCATCCCGCATCCGGATCGATTAATCCATGCCTTTCAGGAGCTGAAAAGTACGTACGGCACCTATGCCTGCTGGGGGAATCATGATATCTCTGAAGTGATTCTGGCTGGCTTTACATTTTCTTCCGGAAAATCTCCCCATACCAGCGATCCCCGGATGAACGCCTTTTTAAAATCCTCAGGCATCCGTCTTCTGGAGGATGAGACGCTTCTGATTGACGACGCTTTTTACCTCGCCGGCCGCCTGGACGCTTCCTGTCAGGAAAAAAGCGGAATCATCCGGCTTACGCCCACAGAACTTCTCTCTTCCCTGAAAAAAGAAAAGCCGGTGATCATCATAGATCACCAGCCTTCTCAGTTAAAAGAATTGTCAGAGGCAGGCGCCGATCTGGTCCTCTCCGGCCACACCCATGACGGCCAGCTTTTCCCCGGGAATCTTACCACCAGAATCGGCTGGGAAAACTCCCGTGGGCTCCTTACCAAGGGGAAAATGACCAGCATCGTCACCTCCGGCGCAGGCGTCTGGGGCCCCGCCATGAGGGTCGGTACCTGCAGTGAGGTAGTGGAGATTACAGTGAAATTTCTGCCGTAACCTAACCAACATACTTCACAAACCGTAGGAAAGCTTCCCGGCCCTCCGGGGTATTCTTATATACTCCGGCATCCTCCAGTACCTTTTCAAATACAAGGCCCACTTCCTCCTGGAGAATTTCTTCAACCGTGTCTTCCTGGAAAGTGCCGTACTTCTGTCTCAGCTCATCTGCCCAGTCCGCATGTTTATCCAGGATCTCATCTCCGCGGATCTGCCCTCCGGTTACAAGGGCTTCTGCCAGAAGTTCCAGCTCGTTTTTCAATCGGGCAGGAAGTACCGCCAGCCCCATCACTTCAATCAGACCGATATTTTCTTTCTTAATATGGTGCAGTTCCTTGTGAGGATGATAAACCCCCAGAGGATGCTCTTCGGTAGTAATATTATTTCTGAGAACCAAATCCAGCTCATACAGCTCCCCTCTTCGTCTGGCAATGGGGGTAATGGTATTGTGAGGCTCACCCTCTGTCTCGGCATAGATAAAAGCCGCCTCATCTGTGTACCCTCTCCAGGCCATAAGAATCTTGTCCGCCAGATCGGAAAGCCGCCCCGGATCCCCGCCGCTGATGCGGATCACGGACATGGGCCAGCGAACGATTCCCGCTTTTATGTCCTCATAGCCCTTAAAGGTGATCTCCGTCTCCACAGGAGCCTTTGCCATGGCGAATTCATAGCAGCCCCCCTGAAAATGATCATGGCTTAAAATCGAACCGCCCACAATGGGAAGATCCGCATTAGACCCCACAAAATAATGAGGGAACTGCCCTACAAAGTCCAGAAGCTTGTCAAAGGTTGCCTTTTCAATCTTCATAGGCACATGCTGCGTATTAAACACAATGCAGTGCTCATTATAATATACATAAGGGGAATACTGGAATCTCCAGGGACTGTTGTTAATCGTCACGGGAATAATCCTGTGATTTCCTCTGGCCGGATGGTTCAGTCTTCCGGCATACCCCTCATTCTCCATGCAGAGAAGACATTTTGGATAAGAAGTCTGCTTCGCAAGCTTCGCTGCCGCAATTGCTTTGGGATCTTTCTCCGGTTTTGAAAGGTTGATGGTAATGTCCAAATCCCCGTATTTTGTTTTTGTAACCCACTTTTTATCCTTTGCGATCCTGTACCGCCGTATGTAATCTGTATCCTGACTGAATCTGTAATAAAAATCCGTGGCCTTCTTAGGGGATTCCTGATACAGCTCCTGGAATTTTCTGATAATATTGGAGGGACGGTCCACCAGAAGAGCCATCATCTTTGTGTCAAAGAGATCTCTGTAGCCTACCGTATTTTCTTCCATAAGCCCTGTCTCATAAGCAAAATCACAGATCTCGCCCAGAGTCTCTTCCAGACTGTCCACCAGCTCTCTTTTTCCTCCCTCATAGGAACAGATGGCAGCTTCTGCCTCTTCTTCCAGACTGTCCAGATGAAGGGCCTCCAGGATACGGTTTGCCGTATAAATCGCGTCTTCCTTCTCAATCAGTCCCGTGGAAAGGCCGTACTGCACCAATTTTACTATACTGTTCTGAATCATCTTTTCCTCCTCCTGACGCGCCTGCCGCGTCATCAAGGTAGATTTGGAAGTTTCCTTCCAAACTTTCCTTCCGCTTCCGGTTCACTGTTTACAGCTTCTGGGGCCCGTCTCCAATGGAAACCACATAGAAATCTGCTGCGTAACCGATTTTTTCTTTATACACCTTTCCTACATTTTCTTTGAAATCCGGAATAAACGCGTCTTTCACAATGCTTACCGTACAGCCTCCGAATCCAGCCCCCGTCATTCTGGAGCCGATCACGCCCTCCTGCTTCCATGCTTCCTCCACAAGAGTATCCAGCTCCACACCGGTTACTTCGTAATCATCCCTAAGAGAAACGTGAGAGTCGTTCATAAGCTTTCCAAAGGTGTCGATTTCATTGTTTTTCAGTGCCTCAACCGCTTTTACAGTCCGCTGATTCTCATATACCGCATGGCGAGCCCGGCGTACCCGAACCGGATCTTTGATGGCATCCTTGTGAGCTTCAAATTCCTCTTCTGTCAGCTCACCCAAAGACTGGATGCCGCAGACGGTCTGAAGCTCTCTCAGTGCTTCCTCGCACTCGCTTCTGCGCTCATTGTATTTGGAATCTGCCAGCCCCCGCTTTTTGTTGCTGCAGGCGATGACAATCTGCGCTCCCTCCAGATGAATGGGCGCATACTCATATTCCAGTGTGGCTGTATCCAGGAAAATCGCGTGATCCTTTTTGCCCATGGCAATGGCAAACTGATCCATAATCCCGCAGTTTACTCCATTGAAATTCCGTTCTGAATACTGGCCGATAAGAGCCAGATCCTGATTGGATACCTGAAATCCGTACAGTTCCCGGAGAATCGCCCCTGTAAGCACTTCAAGAGAAGCGGAGGAAGAAAGGCCGGAGCCGTTGGGAATATTTCCGAAAATAGCCAGATCAAGCCCCTGCTCCATCTTCATTCCTCTTCCGGCAAAGGCCCACATAACTCCCTTGGGATAGTTAGTCCATCCTGCCTCCTTCATAGGCGTCAGAGAATCCAGATCGGATTCGATCACTCCCAGATGATCAAAATTGGCCGAATAGAACCGCAGCTTCCGGTCCTTCCTCTTTCGAACCGCTCCGTAAGTCCCTATGGTAAGGGCGCATGGGAAAACGTGTCCCCCATTATAATCTGTATGTTCGCCGATGAGATTCACTCTGCCCGGAGCGAAAAAGACTTCCGCTCCCGCAGCGTCCCCAAAGGCTTTCTCAAAATAGTCCAGCATCTGCTGCTTCATATACAAAACCTCCCTCTTAGTTTATTCATAATATTCAGGCAGTAACCCGGTCTCTGCATGTGTTTCTCTGCCTGCGGCAGCCGGGCATCCGTCCGCAGCCCTGTCAGCTGTATTTTCGGCTGCCGGCTTAGACCGGATGAACATTCCGCTTTTGGCAGACAGGTCAAGCAGTCTGCCGAAAGCGGAACTGTTATGCTAAAATTGTACCATACAGGTATGGTCAAAACAAGCGGAAAACTCAGATCCCCCTGAAGGAAAAAGCAAACTCCATCCTTCCTTCCGGATGCAGGAGATACTCCTCATGAGGCCTTGCGCCCCAGGAATCATCTCCTGCCACGCCCATCTGTCCCAGGGCGGCCCGGACCACCGTGTAATGCACAGCCGGAAGCTCATAGGGATGCGCCGCGTTTTCCAGTTCATGGCTGGTATAGGGAAGAGCCGAAAATTCCATTTTATCTCCTGTAAACAGCAGCCCTCTGCCCCTTGCGTCTGTCACCTTCGCCCAGCGGACGCCTGTTTTATTTCCGCATTCCTGAGGCACCAGGTATTTTGCCAGGTTGTCTGCCACTTTATTTTTATAAATGCCAAGTCTGGCTCCCGTATTTTTATCGCTGTATGTCTCCTGGGGTCCCATGCCGTACCATTCCAGCCGGTCATACTCCGCGTCCAGCTTCATGGTTACGCCGAATAGGGGCATATCTCCCAGTTCTTTTACTGTGTCATAGATCAGTTTTACCCGGACGGTTCCGTCTCCGAATACCGTATACTCCAGCTCATAGGAAGCTGCCGGGGCGGTGGGCATCCAGTATTTATACGTAATCTTTACCTGATCTTCCTGTACCTCCACTGCCGGCTGTTCCCCGCTGCGGGTTTGCGGATGCTTGTAAGAGGAATAAAGGGACGCGATCTTCCACTGGGCATATCTGGCTGCCATTCCGTTTCCGGCGTCGTTGTCAGTAGGCGCCCGCCAGAAATCTCCCATGGGAACATTTTTCAGCATCTCCACACCCCCGTACCGATAGGATACCAGGCCGCCGCTTAAGTGGGAGAACAGAACGTCAAATTCCTCGCCTCTCACTCCCAGATTGTAGTTCCCCCGGATAACCTCCACCGGCTTCCTTACCGGCGCAGCAGCGCCTTCCACCTGGTAGACATACTGTCCGAAAGCCACCTCATGGCCGCGTCCGGCCCAGAGAGTATCCTCTTTCAGCCTGAAAGATACGGTAACGGCGTACTCGCCCGGCCGCTGCTGCTTCCCGAAAGGAAGTTCAAAACTTCCTTCCCCAAGGGGAGCTACAGAAACCTCCATGGGCATTTCCAATATTTTCTTCCCATCCCTGTAAAGCAGCGCCACGCAGTCATATACATCCGTATTCAGGAAAAGGTGCTTGTTTACTACCCGAACTCTGCTCTCTTCCGGGAAGACGCTGATGTTCTGGTAATTAAATTTTACGGTCTGCATCTTGGGAGAAGGCTGCCGCTCCTCTCCTCCGTAAGCGATCCCGTTTCCGCTGAAATTGTAATCTGTGGGCCGCTCTGCGCAGTCCCCGCCATATGCCTGAAACTCTCTGCCGTACCGGTCCTTCTTTGTCAGGGACTGATCAATATAATCCCAGATAAAGCCTCCCTGATACAGAGGTTCTGTATCTGTAAGATCTGTATACCGGTCCATGGCGCCGCAGGAGTTCCCCATGGCGTGAAGGTATTCACAGCAGATAAAGGGCTTGCTTCTGTCCTTCTGAAGAAACTCCTCGATCTTTGCCGCCGGTGTGTACATCTGGCTTTCTATATCGCTGGTATCGTTGTACCGCCGGTCATGAAAGACACCTTCATAATGTACCAGGCGGGTGGGATCCTGCCTCTTAAACTGCCGTGACATCTCATAAATCACTTTTCCCCCGTAGGACTCATTTCCACAGGACCAGATCAGGATGGAAGGATGGTTTTTATCCCGCTGATACGCTGAATTTGCCCGGTCCAGCATAGTCTCCAGCCATTCTTCCTTATCGCCGGGAACCACATCCTCCTCCCTTCCGCCTGCTCCTCTCTCATAGAGATCCCAGGAACCATGGGACTCCAGGTTCGCTTCCGCAATCATATAAAGACCGTACCGGTCGCAGAGATCGTACAGCGCCTGGTGATTGGGGTAATGGCTGGTACGGATGGCATTGATATTGTGCCGCTTCATGGTAATAATATCTTTCTCAATCTCCTCCACCGTAATAGCCCTTCCCCGCAGGGAGCTGAAATCATGGCGGTTGGCTCCTTTAAAAACTATCCGCTTTCCATTCAGGTGCATAATCCGGTCCTTCAGTTCAAAGCGGCGGAATCCTACCTTCTGGCAGATCACTTCCTGCTCCTCCCCATCTGTGTTTTTCACCTGAACCCAGAGATCATACAGCTTTGGACTCTCAGCGCTCCAAAGCTCCGGTTTTTCCACCGGCTGTGTCACCAGATTTTCTCCTGCCTGCACAGACACCTGGAATTCACATATGATCCTTCCCTGATCTTCCAGGCCAAAGGAAACCTCCCCCGCCTCCGTAAGCGTCAGTCCTATCTCCAGCCGGGCATTTTCGTATGTATCATCCAGAATGGTACGGACACAGAGATCCTCTGCGTGAACCTGCGGAATGGAATACAGATATACATCCCGGTAAATTCCGGAAAACCTGAAAAAGTCCTGATCCTCACACCAGCTTCCGGAGGTCCATTTAAAGACCTGGGCTGCCAGTTTGTTCTCCCCTTCCTTCAAAAAGGCGGTCAGTTCAAATTCTGCCGGAGTAAAGCTGTCCTCACTGTACCCGATGTAAGATCCATTCAGCCACAGAGCCAGTCCGCTCTCCGCTCCCTGGAAAGATATGAAAACTCTTCTTCCCTGCCACCCTTCCGGAATCGTAAAATATTTCACATAACTGGCCACCGGGTTAAAGCGCTCCGGTATCTGTCCCGGATGAATCTCTTCCCTTCCGTCCCATGGATACTGGGTATTGGCATACTGGGGAATATCATACCCTTCCATCTGAATATGAGCCGGCACCCGGATCTCCTCCCAGCTTTTGCAGTCATATTCCGCCTTTTCAAATCCAACGATCCGGCTCTCCAGATTTCTCGCATAGGAAAACTTCCACAGCCCATTCAGGGAGTAAACAAAAGAACTCTCTCCCTCCAAAGCCTCCTCTCTGCCTGCGAAAAAAGAATGGCCGGAATGGGCGTCCAGTCTGTTTTCTTTAAAAAAACCCGGATCTTTCAGTTTGCTGTAATCAAATCCTGACATTTTCTCTTTCTCCTTGTAAGTTTATTTTTTATTCAAAGCCGCCTGCGCATTCGCCAGCGCTTCATCTAATTCGGTTCCATCCAGCACGGCATTCACTGCCTCCGCCAGCGCATCCGCACCTTCATAATATGCTGTGCCTGTTTCTGCTGTCTTTTCAATTTCAAGCGATTTTTCTGAATACTCCAGAATCTTTGACAGGGCCGCTCCATCACTGGAAACAGCCAGTGTCTCTTCATACACGCCGCTTTGAACGGCCGGTTCATATGCCGCGGCAACTGCCGTTAAGGGAATCAGCGTTCCATAAAGTTCCTGACTGCCGCCAAAGGTAGATGCCAGAAAGTCTACGGCTGTCCCTGTATCTCCGTCCTCAATCACCATCCAGCTGGTTCCTCCGTTTCCCGCGTAATTTCCCGCGCTTTCCACATTCTCCAGAGCCGGAAGATTGGTAACGCCCCACTTCCCTTCCTGTTCTTCTGCCTGCCCAAAGGAAGCCAGAATCCCCGAAGTATTTACACAGCCAAGCACATTTCCCTGGATAAGCTCTTCCACATACAGATCGTACTCATCCCACGCCTCAATTTCCCTCAGCACGCCGGAATCAACCAGAGACACATATGTACGGACAGCTTCTTTCAGCACATCATTGTCCGCAAGATTCAGATTTCCCTTTTCATCAAAAAGGCTTCCGCCTGCAGACTGCACCATGGCCAGAATCAGTCCCGGATCCCCTTTTACCCAGGAGAGAAGGGGGGTTCCGTTTTCTGCCAGAATCCTTTCCCCGATTGCCTGAAGCTCTCCCCAGGTAATATCTGTAAAGTCCTGGGCCGTATACCCCAGTTCTTCCAGCAGATCCGTCCGGTAGCAGGCGATCATTCCTCCCTGCTCAAACGGTACTCCGTAGTTCTTCTCCTGGCTTGTGGAAAACTCCACTGCCCCCTGCTCAAAGTCCGAAAACAGAATTCCGGAATCTGTCAGATCCGTAAAAAGTTCCGGGGCTTCTGTCAAATACTTTTGAATCCCATAATTCTGCATCAGCAGCAGATCCGGCAGCCCATCCGTTTCTCCGGTCTTTGCCGCCTGGTCTAATGCTTCTCGTATCTCATTCCAGGAAACCTCCACAGTCTCCATCTGAAATTCCGGATGTGTTTCCCCATAGAGCTCTGCTGCCTGTCCCAATGCCTGAAAATTTACGTCCGGATTCCAGCACCAGACATTAAGCCGCTCTTCTTCCTGCGCCATGACTGCCGGGCACACAGAGCCCGCTGCTATAGCCAGAATCAGAATTTTCCATGTTATTCTTTTCATTCTTCTGCTCCTTTCATACAACAGTTCTGTGCACGAACTGTTCTCTTTCTTATCAACGCCCCCTCACTGTCATTTATGGGGCTATTGTATCACCAGTTTCCATCCTATGTGAGCATATTCAATCACAGACTTCGCAAATTCGATCACTTTCTATTCCCATCCATCATAGTATTCAATTCTGTACTGTGAAAGCCTTCCCTGATAATTTTCCGGCGACTTTTTCCATTCCCTGGGCGTCACTCCCAGAACCCGCCGAAAATTTCTGTTGAAGGTGGAGACACTGACAAATCCTGACTGAGCTGCCGTAGCCGCTATGGATTCCTCAGTCTGCTTCATCCGCTGGCAGGCCCTTTCAATTCGTATATAATTCACATAATCCATAGGCGACATTCCCATAGACTGAGCAAATAATCTCCGAAGATGGGATTCGCTTACATGGCAGGCCTCCGCCAGATCCTCTGCCCGAATTTCATGCATATAATGAAGACTCACATATTCAAAGGCTCTGGAAAGATGCTGCATTCCCGCTGTCTCCCGCAGACCGTTTTCCTCCCCCGCGGGATTTTCTTTGCTGTTTCTTGAAATCTCCACCAAAAGCGCTCCCAGAAGCCCCCGCACTGCCTCCTGATATCTCTCCTTTTTTTCATCCATTTCCTGAAGAATCATCACAACCAGACGGTACAGTTCCGGCGCTTCCTCTCTGCTTTTGCAGAAAGCGCCCCGGGAACAGCGGGATAAAATCCACTCGCTCAGCCGCCGATCCTGTCCATACAACTCTTCCACAATCTTCTGTACGTCCAGAAACAGGAACTCCCACCTGCTGACTTCTCCTCCCGGGCTTAAAGTAGTGTGCGGAAACTTCCCCGGGATCACAGAAATCATTCCTCCGCAGAACGGGTATTTTTTCTCCTCCAGAACCAGTTCCCCAGTTCCCTCATAGCAGCATCCGATTTCCATCAAATTATGAAAATGAAGGTCTGTTACTAATTTCTGGTTCCGGTCAAAGCCATAGGACTGATTCCACTGCTCCCCCAGCAAAGCCAGCACCGGTTCCCCATAAGGAATTTCGTAATAGCGAAATTCCATCTGTTTTTTCTTTTTGTTTCCCATCCGTCCCTCATTCCCTTATATACAAAAATTCTGCCCATCCAGAAGCGCCTGCCCTTGGGGGAGCAGGCATTCCGTACCGCAGTTTCTCTGTTATCTGCGCAGATCTGAGTGAACAGTGCCCAGTTGCCAGCAAAATAGTTACAATTTTTCTGTTATATTATAGACTTTTTCCGTCATTTCTGCTATTCTTTTACAAAGAGTTTATACAATGTCTCTGCCGGATTGCTACTGATCACTCCGCTTACAGCAACAGTCAAAAACTAACTGTACCCTTCGGTTTCCAGCAGGCAGGAGAATAAAAAGATGATACAGGAGGACACAAATGAGTGAGGTAAAGCTTTACCGTAAAAGAATCATCCCGGAAGAATGCATTCTATTAGAAAATGATGAAATTCTTCACATAGACCGGGAAATCATCGTCACTAAATGGAATACCATCCGCCCTAAAAAGACACTGCACCACGGCTACTCCTGCTACTTTTTGGAGCGTGGATTTAAGGTCAGCAAGTTTTATGATCACAGCGGAAATCTCATCAGCTGGTACTGCGACATCGTTTCCCACACCTTTGACCCTTCTACTAATACTTACGTCTTCACAGACCTCCTGGTAGACGTAATCGTATATCCGGACGGTTTTGTCCGTGTGGTAGATCTGAACGAACTGGCAGATGCCTTCCGTGACCGCCTGATCACCCAGGAGCAGCTTCAGCTGGCCCTGCGAAGAACAGACAAACTTCTCTCTCTTATTTACAAGGGAGCCTTCACACGCCTTCAAAATATAATAGAAGAGTACGAAAAAATCGCTCCCTCTGTAATCCCGGAGAATCCCGAAAATCCATAATGCAGATTCTGGATGCAGTAAAGTCCCAGGAAACAAATTCTGCACATTCAGTTCAAATGCCCCGCTGCAAGCAACGGGGCATCAAACTCGCGGCGCCGCGAAGCAGCGGAATCTTTAATCCCCAGCCGCAGAAGCTTTGTCCTCCAAATCAGAATTCTCTCTATACAGTAATCTCAATTTTTCTTCCGGTTCTCTGGTAACGGTAATACCGCACTCCGGCGGCATCCATCATACGCTTGGAGGCCATAACCGAGGGCGTGTCCTGGTACTTGTCCTGATCATACACCACGGTCTTGATGCCCGCCTGAATAATGGCCTTAGCGCATTCATTGCATGGAAATAAAGACACATACAGCTTGGCTCCTTCCAGACTTCCGCCCCGGTAGTTTAAAATCGCATTCAGCTCACTGTGAACTACATAGAGATACTTGGTGTCCATGGGCTCTCCTTCCCGGGCCCATGGAAATTCATCGTCCGAGCATCCCCTGGGAAATCCGTTATATCCCATAGACAGAATCTTATTATCTCTGCTTACAATGCATGCGCCCACCTGGGAGTTTGGGTCCTTGGACCGCATTCCTGCCAGAATCGCCACGCTCATAAAATACTCATCCCAGGATATATAATCCTGCCGCTTGCTGTTATTCATCTTCTGCCTCCTTTTCTTTTACTTTTCCCAAATCTTTCCTTCTTCTTTCATCCGTTCCAGAAAAGCCTGACACCCTTCCAGAATACCTCTGTAGGCCGTCTCAAAGTCCCCGGAGTACCAGGGATCGTCAATATCCCTGGGCCTCTGCGAAAAGTCCAGCAGCCGGTACACCTTATGCTGAGGGTCCCCGCCCAGAATCCGCAGCATATTCCGGATGTTATACTGCTCCATCCCAAGAAGGTAATCGTATTTCTCATAATCTCCCTGCCGCATCCTCTTGGCCCGGTGGCCCTCCGCCGAAATGCCATGCTCTCTCAGCTTCCTCTTGGCCGGCGGATAAATGGGGTTCCCGATCTCCTCCATGCTGGTGGCCGCAGAATCAATCCTGAACTGAGAAGAAAGCCCTTCCTTTTCCACTAAATCTGTTAAAATAAACTTTGCCATGGGTGAGCGGCAGATATTGCCGTGGCACACGAAAAGCACTCGTATCATATTTTAAAGTCCTCCTAATTTGCGTTAGTTTGCCCTGTTTTGCCGCAATTTGCCGGGTATGTAGCTGCCGCTGAGATTGTTAAAACAATCACAAAATAAGCAAAACGCGGCAAAATGTGGCAAGTTGAGGCCGTTAATCGTAGTAAAAACGTAGTAGAAATTGGGGTGTGTTACTACTACGATTATATTTTATCTTTATAAAGCACAAAAAATCGTAATGTCCTATTTTTCTAGAAAATACAAATATGCAAAACTTATGCCATTTTTCCGTCTGGAACTTTTATTGCTCCATCACCACCCGAAAATATTTCATCGGGATCAATTATTTTGGAAAAAATATTATTATCATTGTGCTTTAAATATTTATCTAAGATCTCGGTTGAAAAATATACCCCTCCATCCTCTGAAGCGAATACATCTGTGTTTGTTTTACACAAATCATATATTGCTTTTTTTAATTCCTCTTGTTCATTTAAATCACATATTAAATCCTTCAGTTCTACTTCCGAAAACTCAATCCACGGTTTAAATTCATATTGTTTAATATGTTCATATTCTTTCATAAGCGTATTTGTTGCCCATTTTTCATTAAATCCTCTTCCTGGAATCCCAAAATTAACAAAAGGAATTTTTATTATCCTACACTCGACCTTCATTCTTGTCCATTCTTTTTTCAAGTATATCCTAATAAGAATTCTAAATTCCTGCTTACGCTTATAATAATTCTCATACAAATCTTTAGCTGTATTTGTCCTTAAATTATGATAAAAAGATAATTTATAAGCATAATCATACATTGCCAAAAGACTTGCAACAATTTTTTCATCAATAATCTTACTTACATTTAAGTACAGAGTTAATTCATTGATGGGGTTCAGCAAATCTTTGGTATCATCAAAATATCTCCAATTAATAATCGAACTCGAAATTTTCCTTACATCTGATATCCAATTCATTCTATTTTGCGTAATAACATCTACTCGGTTTTTATGTATAGTAACCATAAGATTCAGCAGTCCCACGCATAGAGTAAATAGTATTCCAAGTAACGTAATCTGTTCTTGTATCTCCAATGTTGTCCACATAATTGCACCTCTTTCTTTAGCATAATTGCTCTCATCATATTCGACTTCATTATAATACACAAGTACCCCAGCAAAGCAGAACTTTTGTAATTTCGTGCATTGAAATTTATTATAACAACATTATTTGTCCTCTAATGAAAA